>JAXDQN010000573.1:0-9749 GCA_034667865.1 Gammaproteobacteria bacterium | reverse complement strand
CATTGCGCAGCGCCGCCAAGGTATCCGCCGTTTCGCCGGATTGCGAAATGGTCACGAACAGCGTATCCGGGGTCACCACCGGATCGCGATAGCGGTACTCGCTGGAGATTTCCACGCGTGCCGGTATCCGGCAAATCTGTTCGATGAAATAGCTCGCCACTAAACCGGCGTGATAGCTGGTGCCGCAGGCGGCAATGTGCACGGCCTTGACGCGCTTGAAAATGGCGGCGGCGCCCGGGCCGAAGGCAGCATCCAACATTTTGCCGCCGGCAACGCGCTCTTCGAGAGTTTGCGCGATCGCGCGCGGCTGCTCATGAATTTCTTTCAGCATGAAATGACGGTACGGGCCGCGTTCCACAGCATCGGCCGGCAATTCGCTCTCGCGAACATCGCGTTCCACCGGCTTGCCCGCGCCATCGACGATCTTGATGGAATTGCGGCGCACCTCCGCCACATCGCCTTCTTCCAGAAACATGAAGCGGCGCGTGACCGGCAACAGCGCCGCGACATCCGAGGCGGCGAAGTTCTCGCCGATGCCGAGCCCGATGACCGCCGGGCAGCCTACTCGCGCCATCACGAGGCACTCAGGATCGGCTTCGCACACCACGGCGAGCGCGTACGCGCCCTCGAGCTCCGCGACAGTTTTCCGTACCGCCGCGAATAAATCGCGGCTATCGCCCAAATGGTGATGAATCCGATGTGCGACGACTTCGGTGTCGGTTTCCGAGGTAAACACGTAGCCCAGCCGCTTAAGCTCAGTCCTTAGCGCTTCGTGATTTTCGATGATGCCGTTGTGGACAATGGCGACATTGCCCTTGGAGATCTGAGGATGTGCGTTTGCGGTGGTCGGAACGCCGTGGGTCGCCCACCGGGTGTGCGCTATACCGACTGATCCTGCCACCGGTTGTGCGTCGAGGGCGTCCTGGAGCATCTTCACCTTGCCGACGGCGCGCAGGCGCGCCAGGCGGCCATGGTCCAGAACGGCCAGCCCAGCGGAGTCATAGCCGCGATATTCCAAGCGCCGCAATCCTTCCATAAGAATGGGCACGGCGTTGCGCTCCGCAACCACTCCCACGATGCCGCACATAGTTAGCTCCGTTTGGGCTCGATAAAAGGGTGCTTAGTGTGCCCGAGACCGCCCAGAAAGCCAGTTTCATCCTCCCGGACAAGCCAGAATTATTTAATGGCCTATATTGGTTGATCTTCAGTACTAGTAAATATACAGTATCGGCCAATGGACGATAGCAGCGGCAAAAAGTTTCAGAAGGACCTCAATGGGGGCCTGGTGGGACTGGTGTTGCTAGCCGTCCTGGATAAAAGCGAGACCGATCTTTATGGCTACGAGATCGCCAAGCGGCTTGCTTTGGCCAACGACGGCACCTCCATCTTCAAGGAAGGCACAATCTATCCGGTGCTACGCGCTCTCTCTGCATCCGAACTGCTCACCAGCCGCATCGTTCCCTCGTATTCAGGTCCACCCCGTCGCTACTACCGCATCACCGATGAGGGCCGAGCCGTGCTCGCTGAGTGGAGCGCGATCTGGGAAGGAACCCGAAATTTCGTCGACAGTTTCATAACAGCAGGACAACCGTCATGACGACCCGAAGCGCGCCTCGTCTCGGTGCGCGTATAGAATTGCCCTATGGACAACCCACAACCGCACATTCTCGCTCTTGACGACGATGTCGACCTGCGCAATCTACTGCTCGATTATTTGAGCGGCCAGGATTTTCGCGTCAGCGCTGTGGCGCGCGGGCAGCAAATGCTGGCTATCCTGCAACGCGAACCGGTCGATTTGTTGCTGCTCGACTTACGTCTGCCGGGCGAGAACGGCATGGAACTGGCGCGCCGAGTGCGGGAAATCTCTCGAGTGCCGATTATGATACTCAGCGGTCAATCGGATGAGGCGGATCGCGTCATGGGATTGGAACTCGCAGCGGATGACTACATGGTCAAGCCGTTTAGCCCGCGCGAACTGTTGGCGCGAATCCGCGCCATTCTGCGCCGCAGTCAAGCCAGCGCCACGCCGAACTTCAATGACGATCAGGTGCGGGCATTTCGCTTCGCGGGTTGGGAGCTGAATCTGCGATTGCGCCGCCTGACGTCGGCGGACGGCTCCGCCATTGCTCTGACCAACAGTGAGTTCAGCTTGTTGTGCGGGTTCTTGACCGCGCCGCAACGCGTGTTGACGCGCGAACAGCTGTTGGAGCGCTCGCGGCTGCACAGTCTGGAAGTGTACGATCGTTCCATCGACGTCACGATTTTGCGATTGCGCCGCAAGATCGAAGCCGATGCCTCCAATCCGACACTGCTGACCACAGAGCGCGGCGCAGGCTACATATTCAACTGCGCGGTCAGTGTTCTCAAATAGCGTCAGCGGCGCGAGCGCGCTGCGCCGCTGGGTAACCATCGCCGGCATCACAC
Source organism: Gammaproteobacteria bacterium (assembly GCA_034667865.1). Lineage (GTDB taxonomy): Bacteria > Pseudomonadota > Gammaproteobacteria > Steroidobacterales > Steroidobacteraceae > Bog-1198. The sequence continues at coordinate 7,325 of JAXDQN010000573.1, read as the reverse complement.
TCATCGCGCTGATCGTGGCGGCGGATAGCTATGAGGCCTGGCAGGATTACGTGCGCGTCATCACCGACAATGAGCGCATGCAAACCGCCTTGAGCCGCGCCGTCGCCGAGCAAACCGCGCGCATGGTCCAGGAAGTCGATATTGCCTTGTCGAGCAACCCCGGGTGGCCGCTCGCGACGGGCGATGAAATCGACGAACGCCGCATGCGGCAGCTGCTGGCGCGCATCATGCGGCTGCCGTTCGTGCATTCCGCCGCCATTACCGGCAAGGACGGCCAGGTGCTTGCTGCCACCGACGCATTCGATTCGCAAGGCGACCTGGGCAACGTCGATTTGTTTACGGCGCCTCAAGGATCGCGCGAAAAGAACCTGTACATCGACCGACTGCAGACCGGCCGCAAGGATCGGCAGAAAACCTTTGCGCTCAGCCAACGGATCGAGTCTTCCACCGGTGCATTTGCCGGCGTGGTCATCGCGCGGGTGTCCTTCGATTACCTGGCAGCGCTTTACTCTCGCATCACCAGCACGCGCGACACTGCCATCGTTCTGATGCGCGCCGACGGCGCAGTCTTGTCGCAGAATCATCCGGCAGCGACGCCCGCCGCCGACGGCGCCGATGCAACGTCGCAGCGCGTGGTCATCGAACAGCCGGTCGAGGGCTACCCCCTCAAGGTCGTCGTTTCGCGATCGCAGTCCCATGTGCTCAAGCCCTGGGTCAAGGAGGAACGCAGCAGCGCGGCCCGTACTTTGTCCTTGGCCGCATTGGCCGCGATCTTGTTGGCGGTGCTGCGTTCCGCCTTGAATCGCCAGGAAAAAGCCGATCGCGACAAGCTCAGGCTGGAGCAGGAGCTGGCCGCTGTGCAACGCGTCGAAGCACTGGGATTGTTGGCGGCCTCCGTCACCCATGACTTCAACAACGTGCTTACGGCAATCATCGGTTACGCGGAGCTGACGCGCGAGACATTGGGCAGCGAATCCCCGTCGGCGCCCAATCTGGATCGGCTGCTGGCCGCGGGCGAACGCGCTCGCTTGTTGGTGAGGCGGGTGCTGACTTTCGATCCGCGGCGCAGCCTGAGTTACAAACCAACGCGGCTCGAGCCCATCGTCGCCGAAGCGGCGCAACAACTGCAAGCCACGCTGCCCCCAAACATCGAGCTGCGGATTTCCGGGCTGGATCCGTCGACCGCGGTCCTGGGCGACAACATGGAGATCCATCAAGTGCTGATGAATCTTTTGACCAACGGGGTGCATGCGATGCCCGCCGGCGGCACTCTACAGATCCGTTGTGAATCCATGGACATCAATGAAACGCGCAACATGGCGCTCGGCGGAGTGCGGCCCGGGCAATGGCTGTGTCTGTCGGTGATCGACACCGGCGTCGGCCTCGCAGATGCGCAGATCATGTCGATCTTCGAACCTTTCTACACCACACGCCCACCGACCCTGGGCACCGGCATCGGCTTGACCGTGGTGCGCAACATCATTTTGCGCATGAACGGCGCATTGGACGTTTCCAGCCAGTTGGGCACCGGAACTCGCATGGCGGTTTTCTGGCCTTGCATCGAGACACCGTTGGCTGCCACCGATTCCACGGGCGCCGCGGACGATGGCACCGGCGAGACCATCATGGTGATCGATGACGAGAAGGAATTGGTGGGCTTGACCGAGGAGTTGCTGGCGTCGATGAGTTATGAGCCGGTCGGATTCTCGGACGGCCGCGCGGCACTCGAGGCCTTCCGGCACGACCCTAAGCGTTTCGACGTGATTTTGACGGACGAGCGCATGCAACCGATGCGTGGATTGGACTTTGCGCAACAAATTCGCGCGATGGACGCCGATATCCCCATCATTTTGATGACGGGTCACCGCAACGCACAGCTCGACGCTCGCGCGGCCGCGTTGGGAATCGCGGAGATACTCGACAAGCCTTTGCGGGTGCAAACCTTGAGAGAAGCGCTGGCACGGCGATTGGGGCGCGCGGAACAGCCCGCCTAGCATCGGGTACAATGGCGGCATAACTATAGCCCTGGGGGAGTTCCAGTGACTCACGCTGCAATCGTCGGCTGGGGCAAGTGCCTGCCGCCATCCATTCTCACCAACCAGGATCTTGCCAGCTTCCTGCCCACCGATGATGCCTGGATTACCTCGCGCACCGGCATGAAGGAGCGGCGCATTTCCCACGTGCCGGGCATCGAACTGGCCATAACCGCGGCGCATCGCGCCATCGCCTGCGCGGGCATGCGCGGCGCGGACATTGAACTCGTCATCTACGGCAGCTGCAGCAACGATGAAACGGTTCCCAATAGCGCTTCCGGCGTTCAGCAGCGAATTGGCGCCGGCAACGCGGCGTCCTTCGACGTGAACACGGCATGTACCAGCTTCATGTACGGCTTGTCGATTGGCTCAGCCATGATCAAGAGCGGCATCGTAAAGAACGCGCTCATTATCGGCGTCGAGCTGATTTCGCAGTACATGGATTGGGAGGATCGCGACGTCGCGGTGCTGTTCGGCGACGGCGCCGCCGCCATGGTGCTGCAAGCATCCGAGCAAGAATCCGGAGTCATCGCTGAGAAGCTGCAATGCTATGCCGACGCACGGCACATACTTAGGGTACGCGGCATGGGAACCATGTATGCCAATCTCGGTGTGCAATTTGGAATCACCAAGTGGGACTTCGACGGAGCGGAGATATTTCGCAAAGCCGTGCAGGGCATGAGCGATGCGAGCCTCGATGTGATGCGCCGCGCCGGTGTGACCATGGACGATATCGCGCTGGTGGTCCCGCATCAGGCAAATCTTCGCATCATTGACGCCGTCGCCAAGCGCGCGGGCGCGGGGCCGGACAAGTTGTTCTTGACTGTGCAGAAGTACGGCAATATGAGTTCCGCGACTGCGCCGGTCGCATTGGTAGAGGCGGTCGAAGAAGGCCGCGTGCCGCCGGGCGGGCTGGTGCTGATGCCGGCGTTCGGCGGCGGCCTCACCTTGTCGGCGCACTTGATTCGCTGGGGAGATCGGGTGAAGCCGCTCGAAACCAGCGACGCGGATCTGGTGCCATGCACCAAGACCGCACTGGAATTGGTGAATGAAGTGCGCGCACAGAAGAAACTGGGCGAGGCCGAAGCAGCTCGCTTCCAGACTTTGAGCTTCGCGGAAAACCGCACGGGCTTCAGGCAATGAACGGAAGTATCTATTGGTTTCGGCGCAAGCGCTTTGGTTGGGGCTGGGGACTGCCCAGCTCGTGGCAGGGCTGGGCGTTCTTCATCCCTTGGTGCGCAATTCTCGTCTGGGCCACGGTGCATTTCATGCCGCAGCGGCCGTTTGCATTCACCATGTCGCTGGCGGCGTTGACGGTAATCCTGGTCGCCGTCTGCGTCATTAAAGGCGAGCCGTCCGCTCGTCCCTGAGCGGACAACCCATTGCGATCAGAGCGTCGCTAAAACTTGACCAACACTCCGGCGCCGAAAACTATTTCGCGCGTGCGCAGGTCCGGGGACCAGACGCCGCCCTCTGCGGCGCAACCATCCGCGCCGGCGACGCTGCCGTTGTTGCAGGTGAGCGCTGAGGGCGAGCCGGTATTGCCCAAGGGCGGGGTGATGCCACCGGATCCCGTCCAGTAAGGAACGTTGGAATGACGGAAGGTAGCTTCCGTCCACCAGGTTATCCAGTCTTTCGGCATGTACTGAAAATTGAGCTGCGTGTCCCATTGGAACAGCTTCTGCCCGGGATTTTCCGTGAAGTAAGGTGTGGCGGTCGCGGCAGTAGCCCCATTGATCGGCGGCACCAGCGCCAGGTAACGGCCGGGATTGTTCATGAAGCCGCCGCCGATCGTCACCGCATAGACGTTGTTGGCGAACCACGTGCGGTCATACGCCATCATGCCGAAGAAATTTGCCTTGTTGGGTCCGCTGGTGCAGTGCACCCCACCACCGTACTCGCAGCCGAAATCCACGGTGTAAGACATCGCCATGCGCGACACGCCGTTGCCGTTCTGACCCTGGGCGTCGTAGTACTTCCATACGATGCTGTCATCCTCGTGGAAGCGCTGTACCTTGGTGTAGTCGATGAACGGCGCGTTGGGATTCGGCTGGCCTGCGGACGCGTACGGATTTCCGCCATTGTTGGGTTGGCCGCTGCCGGTCGACAGATTGTCCTGCCCGACGCCATAGGTGTTGGCCACCAGCTTGAGGTCTTCGGTCGGCTGCCAGAGGATCTGGCCGCCGAAACCGAGATTCTTGTTGAACCTGCCGTAGGACTGCCAGCCGTTGATGATCCAGGGTTCGATATTCAGGTGCTGCGTCGGCCAGAACTGAATGCGCGCGCCATTGAAGAACCACGGCGTGTTGGATGACACGAACGAAGGCTGATAGGTCCAGTTGTCATAGTTGTAGTAGCTGAACAGACCGACGTAGGACACGAACACGCCTACGTCGACGTTGAGGCCGTGAGCCACATCCCAGTGATAACCGGCATTGGCTTCGGAGAAATACTTGTAGGCGCCTTGCAGGTCCCACTGGCCGACCGAGGAGCTTGCATCGTTGCGCGGCGTGGTCACGGCAAACAGGCCGTACATCGACAAAAAGCGCGCCCGCACATTGTTCCAATGGAAGTCGCCGCCGAAGCTGACTTGCTCGATTTGAAATTCGCCGGATCTGAATTCCTCCGTCGACCCCGAGATGGTGTGATCCTTCGGGTTGTTGCTGGATTGCAGATAGTTCATGTCGAAGCGAATTTCGGGCGTGAAGAATTTCGTGTCGAAGATCGGCGTGTTTTCACGGCTGGTGCCGTTCATCCAGCCGATGTAGCCGACGTCTGCCAGCGGTGTGACCTTGTCGTTCTCCGGCGCCGGGTCAGGCGCCTGTAGCGCCTCGGCGATTCTCGCCAAGGCAGTCGCGGACGCAGTGCTCGCGGCGGGAGCGGCACTCGCGACAGGTGCCGCACTCGGCACAGGCGCCGCCGCGGCAACAGTCGCGCCGCTCACCAGAATGTCGCGTCGCGTCGCCTGACTGGCTACGACTTGCAGGGACGGCGCGGCCACATCGGCAGCGCCGCTTGCCTGCACGGTCAGCGACCAGACACCGGGTGTCATGTCGGCGAATGAATACATGCCATCGCTGCCGGATATGGTGGCGCGGATGGCGCCGCCGTCGGCTCTGACCGCCGTGACCATGGCTCCGGCGACCGGCGCTTTTGCCGCGTTCGTCAGGATGCCCACGATGGCGCCTTGAGCGGTCTTGACCACCGCAGGCGGCGGCGCGTCAGCCGCGAAGACAGAAGTTGCGATGGGCGAGGTCACGGCCATCAACATGAAGAAACGAGGTAAACGGAAAGTGTTATGCATTGGAATGGAGCCTCCCTAAGACAGGCCTCCTTAAGTTATTTGAACCCCCGCATGATGGTGACCCGCGCCTAAAAAAGATGACGCTTTAGGGCGGACGATGCAAAAATCTTGATAAAAAGGGCCATCCGTCGCGGGTCTGCGACAGCGAAGACCGCATGGGCGGTTAGGCGTTATTTGCTCTTGAGCAACGCGTCGTCCTTGGCGGGCAGCGGGAAAGCCGGTGTTTCGGCTGCCCTGCTATTTCTTCAAGGCTTTATCGATGATTTCCTGCTTTTCCGCATCCGCGTACTTGCGCGGCCGCTGCCAACCCTCGACCGACAGTTGTTTCGAGCGCTCCAGCGACAATTTCCCATCGGGCGTGTTCGCGGCAATGGTGGAGCCCGCGCCAACGGTCGAACCTGCGCCGATGCGCACCGGAGCCACCAACATGCTGCCGGCGCCAATGGAAGCGCCGTCTTCGATCACCGTCGGCCATTTGTTGGCGCCATCGTAGTTGCAGGTGATGCTGCCGGCGCCGATATTTACGCCGCTGCCCACGGTCGCGTCGCCCACATAGGCCAGATGATTGGCCTTGGAATGCGCGCCGATTTCCGCATTCTTTACTTCGACGAAATTACCGATGTGGACGTCCGCTTGCAGCACCGCGTCCGGGCGCAGACGCGCAAAGGGTCCGATGCGGCAGTTCTCGCCGACGATGGCCTGATCGATGACGCTATTGGCATGAACCTGGGTACCGGCGCCAATCCGCGAATTCGCGATCAGGCAATTCGGTCCCACATGGACGCCGGCCGCAAGCTGCACCTTACCGATGAACACGGCATTGACGTCAATGAAAACGTCGCGGCCGACGCGGAGCTCACCGCGAACGTCGATGCGGGCGGGGTCGGCGAGCGTCGCGCCGGCCAACATCAGTTCGCGTGCGCATTGTTGACGGTAGTTTGCCTCGACCTGCGCGAGTTGGATTTTGTCGTTGACGCCCAGAACCTCGGCAGCACCCGAAGCGGAGACCGCGGCGACGGGCGCGCCGGCCTCGACGGCGATGGCCACCACATCGGTGAGCAGATACTCACGCTGATCATTGTTGCGACCGACGTCCAGCAACCACGCGCGCAGTGGCGCGGCGTCCGCGGCCATCACGCCGGTGTTGATCTCGGCAATCTTGCGCTGCAGCGGCGTCGCATCGCGTTGCTCGACGATCGATCGCACCGCGCCGGCGCCATCGCGCATGATGCGTCCATAGCCGGTCGGGTCGGCGACCTCGACGGTCAGCAGGGCCAGCGAACCCGCCGTCGCCGTTGCCAATAATTGCCGCAACGTGGCCGCTTGGATCAGCGGCACATCCCCGTACAGCACCAGCACGGTATGCCCGTCGGGTATCAGCGGCATAGCCTGCATCAGCGCATGGCCGGTGCCCAGTTGCTCGGGCTGCGGCACCCAATCGACCGGCGCCTGGCTCATGGCCGCCTGCACCTGGCCGCCGCCGAAGCCGTACACCACGTAAATTGCCTCGGGACCGAGGCTGCTCGCCGTATCGATGACATGCTGCAGGAGCGGCCGGCCGGCCAGTGGCTGCAGCACTTTGGGCAGGTCGGAATTCATCCGCTTGCCCTGGCCGGCTGCCAAAATCACGACCGAAAGCTGCATGCAGGCTCCGTGTGCGGAGAACCCTAGCGTTTCTTGCGAAGACGTTCTATGGCGCGCAACTGTGCCAGGGCCCGAACCAATTCGGCCTGGGCTTCGGCAATATCCACTTTGTCGCCGCGGTTGCGCACAGCGTCTTCCGCGCGCTGCTTCGCGGCCAGGGCTGCGGCCTCGTCCAAGTCGCGCGCCCGGGCCGCCGTATCGGCCAGCACGGTCACGAGGTGCGGCTGAACTTCCAGCGCGCCGCCGCCCACATAGAAGGACTGTTCCTCATGGCCCTCGGACTCGACCCGCACTTCGCCCGCCTTCAGTGTGGTCAGCAAAGGTGCATGGCGCGGTGAGATGCC
>JAXDQN010000572.1:0-3881 GCA_034667865.1 Gammaproteobacteria bacterium | reverse complement strand
AGGTGGTGACGGCACTCAAGGCCACCACCCAGCCCTTGCCATTCACCCATTGAAAAGCGGCGGCTTGAATGAAGGTCAACGGCTTGGCGATCTTGCGCGCCTCACCCATGGCCGAGGCCGTCGCGATCCGCCACGCCAGAAACAACAGATAGACGATGCTGATGTATTTCAGCACCACATGAATCTGCGGCATGGCGATGAAAACTTTGGCCAGTCCCAAGCCGACGATGAGCAGCATCACCGGGTAACCCAAAGTCACGCCCAGGATGTGCGGAATGGTGGCCCGGAATCCAAAGTTGACGCCGGAACTGGCGACCAGGATGTTATTCGGTCCCGGCGTGAAGCCCATGGAGGCCAGGAACGGGAAACTGGTGATGATCAAGGTCCAAGAGAAGCCATTCATTTTTTGCAGCCTGCAGCTTGGCGCATCGATATGCAAGAACGACGTGACCAGGGCGTGGAACGCGGGACGTAGGACGCAGGAAAGGCGTTTGCATATAGTTAACGTACCCGTTAACATTGTTGCCGTCGGTTAACTTTATTCAGGAGCACGCTCATGAAGCCCAGCCCCAGCGATTGGCCGCGATTTTCCAGTGCGGTGTTCTATCAGGATGCGGCGGCCGCAATTCCCTGGTTGTGCAATGCCTTCGGCTTCGAGGTTCGCTTGAAGATCGAGGGCGAAGGCGGCCGCATCGAACACAGCGAATTGACCTACGGCGAGGGCTTGATCATGGTGGCGCAGGAAAGCCCGCAAGCCGAGCGCGTCTGGAAACGCAGCTTGCTCAGCCCGAAATCCTTGAATGGCGCCGGCACGCAAAACATCATGTTCTATGTGGATGACGCCGATGCGCACTGCGCGCAAGCCCGCGCGGGCGGCGCGAAGGTTCTCGAGGAGCCGGAAACCCACGACTATGGCGCCGACTACTGGGCCGACCGCAGCTACGGCGCGCTCGACCTCGAAGGACATGTGTGGTGGGTTACCCAGCGTGTTCGCTCGCGGCCGATCGCGTGAACGCGCGATCCGCCGCCGACCGATTGGACTCGGCGTTTACCGCGCTGGCCGATGCGTCGCGCCGCGAAATTCTGCGCCTGCTGCTGCACAAGCCGCGCCGCGCCGGTGAGCTGGCCGACGGCGTAGACATGAGTCCCCAGGCACTCTCCCGCCACCTGCGGGTACTGCGAAGAGCCGGCCTGGTCGTGGAGAGCGGCATCGCGGCTGACGCGCGGGTGCGCATCTACAGCGTGCAATCCAGCGCATTCGAATCGGTGCAAGAATGGATTACTCAGTCGGAAGACCTATGGCGGCGTCAGCTGCTGGCTTTCAAGAACTACGCCGAAACCATGCAGCGCAAAGTCAGACCCAAGTCATGATCGGAGATCGCGCCCGCGTCAGCGTTGCCGTCGCGGTACCACCCAGCACCGCCTTCGCGATTTTCACTGAGGACATCGACCGCTGGTGGCGGCGCGGATTGAAGTATCGGCATTCGGCGTCCAACAGCGGCTTGATTCGCATCGAACCGCAATTGCATGGCCGGCTGTTTGAATCTTTCGATGCGGACGGCGGCGCGCGTGTGATCGAAGTGGGCCGCATACGTGCGTGGGAACCGCCGCACCGGCTGGCGTTTTCCTGGCGCAACGCCAACTACGCAGCCGACGAGCAAACGGACGTGGAAGTCACCTTCGAGCCAAGCTCATCGGGCACCTTGATCACCGTGACCCACAGTGGTCTCGCCTCCTTGCGCAGCGACCATCCTGCGCGCCACGGCCAGGAAGGCGCCGCCTTCAGCCGCATGATCGGCCTCTGGTGGGGCGAGCAGATGAGCTCACTGCGTCAGCTTTGCGTTGCGGCGAGTTAGCGCAGCCCCAACACCACGATCTTGCCGTTCACCTTGGTGGTGGGCCAGATGGGTGAGGTCATGCCGATCGCAACCGCGATTTTCTGTCCCACGCCGGTGTCGTAGCTGATGACGCCGCCGCCGATGGCGCCGCCTAAATCCGTGGACCAGAGTTTGTTGCCCGTGGCGGAATCCAAGGCGTAGAAGTTGCCGCCCATATCGCCGAACAGCACCACGTGTCCCGAGGTCGGCGTCACGCCGCCCAGCACGGGAAACGGCGCCTTGAATTGCCACTTTTTCTCGCCGGTGTCGGCGTTGGTGGCGGTGAGCCAGCCAGCCCACATTTTTGGATCATCCATCTTGCCGAAACCCTCGGTGGCGCCGCTCCACGGCTTGCCGTCCGCAGAGGTTGTGAGAACTTTGGGCGACGCCAACTTGACTGTCGTGCACCAGTCCACTTCGCCGGTAAGAATCACATTGTCGGCGGGATCAAACACCGCGCCGTTCCACTCCGCACCGCCCTGGGTGCCCGGACAGAACCGCGTGCCCTGCGCAGTAAGCGGCGCCTCGGTATTGGTGATGGTGGTGACTGGTTTTTTGAATAGCGTCTTGCCGGTGGTGAGATCGATCAGGTACAGATGTCCGTCCTTGGGCGCTTCGGCCAGCATGCGATGGCCCCTGCCGCTCAAGAACAGCGCCGGCGCGCTCGACACGTCCCAATCGTGATAATCGCGTTTAACCAATTGGAAGTGACGCTGATAAGCGCCGGTCTTGGCGTCCAGCACCACGATGGAACTGGCGTACAGATTGTCGCCTTGCCGCGGTTCCTTCACGAAATCCGGCGCCGGATTACCGCCAGGAACGTACAGCATGCCGGTGGTCGGATCCAAACTATAAGAGGTCCAAGTGGCGCCGCCGGAGATCGGAAAGCCGTTGGCATTTTTCCAACTCGCCGTTTCCTGTGCGTCCGATTTTGGCGACGCGGGACCGCGCGGTGGGTCGGCCGGCGCCTTCGGCACCATGTAGAACTCCCAGACGATGTGGCCGTCTTTTTCATCCAACGCGTACATGCGGCCCCTGACGCCCTTGTTATCGCCGCCGGCGTTGCCGATGAACACCATGCCATTCCAGGCAATGGGTGCGGCAGGCACCGACTCGCCCTTGGCGGCATCGGCAATGGGGGTGGCCCACAGCCGCTTGCCGCTGCGCGCGTCGTAGGCCAGCACGCGGCCATCCGCGGTGCCGCGAAACACCCGATGATCCGAGTACGCCGCGCCGCGATTGACCTGCAATTCCCCGCCCTTGAAGTCTTCGTGGGTGCGCCAGATTTGTTTGCAATTGTTGGGGTCGATGGAAAACACGTCGTGTTCCGTGGTCGCATACAACGCGCCATCAACTTCCAATATCCCGGCCTGGAACGACATTTTTTCGCCGGTATCGAAGCTACAGAGCACTTTCAAGCCAGCTACATTTTTGTTGTCGATGGTTTCCAATGTGGCATAGCGGTCAGAGGTCAGGGTGCGGTTGTAGCTGGGCCAGTCCCGATTGGCGGCAGCTGCGGTGGAGCAAATCGCGATCGAACAAAACACGATGGCAAGGCGCATTGAACAATTCCTGTGAACCCACGCAAAGTTCAGTATCTCACCTACGCGTGTGCAGCGTCCTCAGTGCGCTCAATCGCGCTGCTGTCAGAGATTGCTGACAAGGCGAGCGCGAACGCTAGAGGCGCCCGCACCCGCCGTTGTTCTATTTCGGCGCGCCGCCCTTGGTTTTCTCGATGAACGCCGCGACATTGCCGTGCAATGCCTTCAAGTCCGGTTCATGCGCGTACACCATGTGACCTGAGGTGTAGAAGTGCATTTCGATGTTGTTCTGCAGATCCGCCTGAATGGGCAACTGGTGCAGCTCGTATTCGGCCTGGAAGTACGGTGTGGCTAAATCAAAGTAGCCGGTGTTCAACTGAACCTTCAGGTTCGGATTCTGCTGCATGGCCACGGCCAGATCCGGCATCACATTCACGGGCCCCGTGATCTTCCCCTGGGCGCC
>JAXDQN010000571.1:0-7768 GCA_034667865.1 Gammaproteobacteria bacterium | reverse complement strand
CAGTCCACGACGCCGGGGGCGTCACCATAGTGCAACGGCCCGACACGGCCGCGGCGCCCAATATGGTGCTCTCGGCTTTGAAACTGCGTCCCGCCGATTGGGTGCTGCCGCTCGAGGAGATTGCGGTGATGTTGAGAGCATTGAGTTGAACCACCATGGATAGGGCTGTGATCCCTCCGGTCAAATGCCTGCTGGTCGATGATCTCGAAGAGAATCTGCTGGCCCTGTCTGCGTTGCTGGAGCAGCCTGGCGTTGAGCTGCTCACCGCGCGCTCCGGGCGGGAAGCCTTGGAATTGCTGCTGGTGCACGACGTGGCTCTGGCTTTCTTGGATGTACAGATGCCCGAAATGGACGGGTTCCAACTCGCTGAACTATTGCGGGGCAGCGAGCGCACCCGACACATCCCGTTGATCTTCGTCACGGCCGGCGCCCGCGAACAGTACCGCATGTTCAAAGGCTACGAGTCCGGCGCAGTGGATTTCATCTACAAGCCGATCGAAGCGCACATTCTGCAAAATAAGGCGGAAGTATTTTTCCAGCTTTATCGCCAGCGGCAGCAACTGGCGCTCGAACTCAAAGATCGCACCGAAACCTTGCGGCTCAACGAAATGTTCAGCGCTTTGCTGGCACATGACTTGCGCAATCCATTGAGCGCCATTCTCGCCTCTGCGCACCTGCTGCAGAAGCGCGGCACCGATCAGCTGTCTCAGGATACCGCGACCCGCATAGTCACCAGCGGCAATCGAATGGCAAGATTGATCGAGGATATGCTGGATCTGGCGCGGGCCAGGCTGGGCGGCGGTATCGTGGTGAAACGCGAACCCACGGACGTCAGGACACTGGTCGAAAGGGTCGTGCGCGAACATCAGGCAGCGGTTCCCGAGCGGTCGATTGAATCGAGCTTCGACGGCGATTTGACTGGCTTATGGGATCCTGAGCGCATCGCGCAGGTAGCTTCGAATTTGATCGGCAACGCCATCAAACATGGCAGCCCGGCAAGCCCGGTGATCGTGCAGCTGAATGGCGCGTGGGACTGCGTTACCTTGGTGGTAAAAAACGGCGGTACCATCGCGCCGGAAATGCAACGGCATTTATTCGATCCGTTTCGCGGCGGACAGCGGCAGGGCGGCAGAAGCGAAGGGCTGGGTCTCGGCCTCTACATCGTTTCGCAGATCGTGCAGGCGCATGACGGCAAAGTCGAGGTGCAGACCGGCGTCGGCGACGAGACCTCATTTGTGGTGTGCCTGCCGCGGCGAGCATAGGTATTGAGTTCAAGCTTCGCGGTCGGCTGCGTTCCTCGTCAGCTGCAAGATCAGCGCGTCGATTTCCGAACTCTCGAAGGGTTTGATGATCGAGCGGACGTTTGGCCCCCAATTTTCGAGACCAAAATCCAGGGAATACCCTGAGGCGATGATGACGGGCAGTTTGGGATTCAGACTGAGCACATTGCGCACCAAGTCCAAGCCCGACATCGCCGGCAGACTCACATCGGTGATGAGCACGTCGAAAGGTTGGGTGCGAAATACTGCCAACGCCTCTTCGGCGGATCCCAGCGCGACGATCTGCCGCTGTTCCGCGCACAGCAATTCGTACGTTATTTCGCGTACGATCTGGTTGTCCTCGACATAGAGAATTTGCAAGGGTGAGGCCACGGGCACTTTACTCCGCCGTGACTTCCACGGTGACGTGCATCGACAAAAAGTCGTCGGGGGTGCCGATGAATCCGCCGGCCAACGGGGCTGCCTGAGATGCCTGGCGCGCCACCGCGACTCGAATTAGATTCCTTCCACCCACCAACGCATTGGTTGGATCGAACTCGACCCAGCCGGCGCCGGGCAGGTACACCTGCAGCCACGCGTGTGTCGCGCCGCCTCCCACCAGCCCGCCGGCCGCGCCTTGGAGATTTTCATCGTAGAGATAGCCGGAAACGAAGCGTGCGGCCAAGCCGATGCTGCGCGCGGCCTCCATCATGAACACAGCGAAGTCCCGGCAGCTTCCCGATCTGAATTTCAGGGTTTCAAGCGGTGTTTGTACACCCTCGTCCTCGCGCCGCGCATAGGTAAATTCCTGTTTGATCGCCGTGGTCATGGCAATCAGCACGTTCAATGTATTGCGCTCGGGGGTCGCCTCCACGTGGAATTTTGCCCATTGATCGACGAGATGCTCGGGATCCGGATACTGCCGTTCCTGGGTGCGCGCCAGATCGGCGCCGTCCTCGCCGCTGTAGCTGAAAGGCAGCTGCTGGGCATATGGCTCGATATAGATGGTCTGTTCGGGCAAAGGATAGTGCTGCGCGCGAAATGTCGACTCGAATATCAACTCACTGGACTGTTCGCTGAAACTCGTCACTGCTATGGAATTGCCGAACACATCGTGCATCCAACGCACCTCGCAGGGGGTCGGAATCACCAACAGTGCGGTATCCAGCAACCGCAGATCATGACTATCGCGCGGGCGCGACATGAGCCGGTGCTCGCACAAGGTAACAGGCTGGCGATATTGATATTCCGTGCGATGACGGACGAATAAAACCGTCAAGATAGTGGGTTCCGCTCTATCAGTGTATTTTTTGGACGAGCCAGAGGCCGGGTTTGCCTCGTTGATTCAAGCCGATATGCACCAAGGCGGAGTTATTTTCCCAAAGCCGAGCCACGGGAAGGCCTTCGTGCTGGATGTGCCGCGCCAGTTCCGCGAGGGGCGGGCGCAGGCGCGGATTTCCCGCTCCCAAGCTGGGCAGTTGGGCCGTGTCTTGGGCGCCGCTGGATTGACGATGAATGAGCGCCGATGGAAAAGCCGCAGGATTCTCCTCGATCGCCGCCGCGTGAGAGGGCGCGCGTAGATCCAACCGCGCCGGTAAGAAATGTGTCACGTTTTGCGTCAGATTGCCTGTCACATGCGGCCTCGGTATCGAACCTTGCGGGGTGGCGCCCGGTGGGGCGGCGAAGCAAACCTGCATCCCACCAATCTCCACCAGCAGCGATGCGGCGAGCAATACAATTTGTTTTGATCCCCACGTCGCCATGCGGGGTAGTTGAACATGCGAGCTCGCGGCTTGCATTCGGTCGGCTGACCGACCAACCGTAGGAAACGTCTTAAGAACTAGCTATCAGTGGAGTCCTACAGGAGCTGCGGAGAACGTGGGGCTTCGCCCTGACACCTAACAAGAGAACAATAACTCGATGAAGCACCGCTTGAACACTTGGGCTCTGGTTCTCGCTGGCGGTGCTGGGAGCCGACTGCATGGTTTGACGCGCAATGCGCACGGCGTGGTGGTTCCCAAGCAATTTTGTTCGCTGCAAGGCGGTCCCAGTCTTCTGCAGGAAGCATTGCAGCGGGCTGCTGCGGTCGCGCCGATGCAGCGTGTCTGCACGGTGGTAGCGGCGCAGCATCGACCGTGGTGGCGAGAGATGCTGAGCTATCTCCCGGAAGAGAATATCGTCATTCAGCCGCAAAATCGCGGCACGGCGTATGGCATCCTGCTGCCCTTGGTAAAAATAGCCGAGCGCGACCCCGATGCAACCGTCGTCATGTTGCCGGCCGACCATTACCTCAGTGACGAGGAAGTGCTGCTGCAGGCACTGCGCGAAGTCGCGTTGCTTGCGAGTGCCAATCGCGAGGCAATTTACCTGCTGGGGATGCTGCCTGACGAACCCGATACCGAACTGGGATATATTCTGCCCGCACGGCGATCGCCGGATCGGCCGGCCGGTGTCTTACGTTTCATCGAAAAGCCGGCTGTGGCACGCGCACAATTGCTGCTCGAACAGGGGGCGTTATGGAATGCCTTCATCATGGCCGGGACTGCGCGGGCGCTGCTCAAGCTGTTCGACGCCAAGTTCGACGCCGCCATGGACGCGATGCGCGGCGCCAACCCCGCTGCTATTGAATCTCTATATGGGCAGTTGCACGACGTCGATTTCTCCCGCGACGTGCTTCAAGGACATGAGTCGGCGCTCCAGGTGTTGGCGGTGCCGAATTGCGGTTGGACCGACCTCGGAACACCCAAGCGGATCGGCATCACGCTGGAACGCATTCTAGATGCGGAGACCACCTCGCCACATCGACCCTACGTCGCACCGCACTTGAACCTCGCACACCAATATGATCGATTGCATCGAGACCAGCATTTCGCTACGACGTAAGACAAACCCCTAACGCGTTCATTTCGGCCTTGCTCTGCAGCAATCATGATCGGGGTATCGAAGTGCAAAGATTGCGCATTCGCACGCCGTGTACGATAGCCTGAACGGTCGAGCTTGGGCTCGCAAAGCTCAGGCGCTGCCCGCAGATTCGATCGCAATCTGATTCGAACAAAAACACGCAAAGCGGCACGCCGAAGTGCCCAATACAGTTGCCAATCATTGCCGTCCTTGCAACGCAGATCGCTTCATTACTATACTGGTTCACCTTTCGGAAAGTGACTGAAAGAGAAGCAGGGAGCAGCTTATAATGTTAATTGGGTTCAGCGTGACCAACTTTCGTTCGTTTCACGCGCAACAATCCATCAACTTCATCTCCTCCAGCGACGACTCTCTGCGTCAGACGCACTGTTTCTCCACGGGATTTCGCGCCGTACCCACGTTGAATCGCACGGCCGTGATGTTCGGGCCAAATGGCAGCGGCAAAACCAACTTATTCATGGCGCTGCGAAGCATGCGCGATCTCGTATTGAACTCCACCGTGCTCACCGAGGAGCAGTATCGAGACGCGTTCTCGCCGTTCGGTTTCGATCTGACGGAGGGCGCAGCCACCGAATTCGAAATCGATTTGCTGTTGGACGGCGACCGTTATAAATATGCCTTCTCTTATAATGCTCGCCGCATCACCTACGAGCGCCTTACGGTGTACAGCGGGCGGAAGCCGCAGCGTTGGTTCGAGCGCAGCTTCGATGCGGAGACGCAGACCGAAAACTGGGCGCCATTTTCCGTGAATGTCGAGGGCCATCGGGAGATGTGGCGCAAGGCGACGCGCCCGCGTGCGCTGTTCGTTACGACGGCAGCGCAGCTGGACGGCGAGCAATTCGTGCCGCTGCTGCGCTGGTTCCAAACGCAGCTGGAATTCGTGCTGTCGTCATCCGATTATTTCAACATTTCGGCGCTCACCAAGCGGATGCGCGATAGTAATTTCAAAAGCAGCATTCTCAGCGTGCTGCAGAAGATCAAGATTCCGATCGCGGACATTCGCATGATCGAACGAGGCGACTCCGGCGACGGCAAGCAGCGCTCGGCGCCGCAGTCGATCGAGAGCATGGATCGCGATGGTGCAGCAGGCAGCGATGCCAGTTCTGCGGTGGAGGTCTCCTATGCCCGGCCCAGCACCACCCCGGTCTGGGTAAATTTAGCCAACGAGGGCGCCGGGGTGCGGCGGCTGTTTTTTCTGCTGGGGTCGCTGCTCGACACCATGCACAACAGCAAGCTGGCTGTTGTCGATAATTTCGACGCCGCGCTACATCCGTTGGTGAGCCGCTTTCTGCTGCAGCTGAACAGCCTAAAAGGCGGCGTGCGGCACACGGCACAATTGCTGCTCAGCAGTCACAACATCTCGTTGATGGATCTGGAGATCCTGCGACGCGATGAAATCTGGCTCATGGACACTGACAGCGAGCGCGCCAGCCGACTATCCAGCATGGCGAAACATCATTTGCGTCGGCGCGAAATGATCGCCAAGCATTATCTGCGCGGCCGCTATGGCGGCGTGCCGCGTATAGACGCAGTTGAATAAGTTTACATTTTTATGTTAAACAGGAGTTCGCCTGAGTTTTCGACGGGATTGGAGGCTGATCGATGGATATTCCAATGGTGGCCATTCCCGTGCGATGTCGGAAATGCGGCGCAGTGGGGCTGTCGGAATTTCCGGTCTTCGTCGTCGTCATTGCTCTCGTGAAGTGGAACAACATGTGCCTATACGCGCCCTGCCATGAGGGCGCATGGGATGCCAGTGAAAGAGAGCTCGAAGCCATTCGCCATCACCTGGGGCGCGATTGGATTCGCGAGCATGGCCAAGCTTGCCTCACGCCTCATGCAGCCATCGCGAGCTTTCTAGAGCGAAGCGACCGCGAGAACCTACGAAAAATCGCTGTGGGCCAGGCTGCAGGTGTGCGGCGTGGTGCGGTCAGCGCCGTGCATTCGAGGCCGCGGCACGCGCGCGACGTGAACTAGAACAAACGCTTGGCCGGTCACGATTGCAGCGCGGCCAACCAATCTTGCGAATTGCCGGGCACCAACAACTGCAACGCATTGCTGCCCGAACGCGCGACGCCGCGCACCCCTAAGGCTGTCAGCGCGGATTCATCGACTGACTCGATCCGCGAAGTCTGGACCGACAATCGGCCGGCAAGCGACTCCGATCGAAGTACATTATCGCGACCGCCGAGCGCTGCGAATAGTGCCGCAGGACTGATGGACGACTGTGACGGCACGCTGAGGACTGCGGCGCGGCCCGCGCCAACAGCGCCACCAATAGCCGCAGCAGCACCGGCGCGAATGGAGGCGCGAATTTCGCCGGCCACTTGGTCAGCGATGGGTCCCAAGACCACTTGCAACCCGTTGCTCGAGGCCCGAAGTATGCCTCTGGCGCCAAGTTGTTTGAGTGCGGCTTCATCCACCGCGCTGTTATCGACCAGCACCAGGCGCAATCGTGTGGTACATGCCGCGACCTCGGTCAGGTTGCCCGCGCCGCCAAGGGCGACCACAAAGGCGCCGGCCCGCGCCTGCTGACCTACGGGTGGTGCCGCCCGAGTTGCAGTGTCTTCCGCTTCACGGCCGGGAGTGGCGAGATTCAGGCGCACGATGACCACACGGAAAACCACGTAGTACAGAACGAAGTAAGCCGCACCAATGGGCAGCAGCAACAGCGGCCGCTGTGCATGGCTGAAGTTCAATACATAATCGAACAGTCCCGCGGAAAAACTGAATCCCAAGCGCACGCCAAAGGCATCCATCACGACCATGGCCAGGCCGGTTGCCACTGCGTGCAAGGCGTACAGCACCGGCGCGAGGAACATGAAAGTGAATTCGACTGGTTCGGTGACGCCGGTAAGAAACGCGGTAAGGCCCAATGACAACAGCAGTCCGGCCACGCTCGCGCGGCGCTCGGGCGCTACCGTTCGATACATCGCGAGACAGGCGCCAGGCAGGCCAAACATCATGACCGGGAAAAATCCCGACATGAACGCACCGGCAGTCGGATCACCCGCAAAGAATCTATTCAGGTCGCCTGTGGCGCCGTGGTAGTCGCCGACGATGAACCATGCGAAATTATTGAGAATATGATGCAGTCCTGTGACGATCAGGATTCGATTCAGGACTCCATACGCAAACAGGCCGATCGAGCCCGCCCCCAGAATGCTCTGGCTGGCCGAATCCATGCCGCGTTCGAGGAAGGGCCACGCATAGCCGATAACGGCAGCCAGCGCCAATCCCACCAGGCCGCTCACGATCGGAACAAATCGCCGCCCGCCGAAAAAACTCAAATAGCTTGGCAGGGTAATGTTGCTGAATCGATTGTATGCAGCGCCGGCAATGACGCCCGATAGCAATCCGACCGGAATACTGAGCTTGGAAAGCGCGCCCGGCTCAGCATGCAAAAGGCTCTCCACTGCCCGAGTCGTCACGAGGAACCCGACCAGCGCCGCGAGCCCGGCAGCACCATGATTTTCGCGAGCCAGCCCCACGCCCACGCCGACCGCGAACAGTAATCCTAAGTTCGAGAATATCGCGTTTCCTGCAGCCGCCATGGCGGTCCAGTCGAGTAGATCGGGTTGACCCAC
>JAXDQN010000570.1:0-14156 GCA_034667865.1 Gammaproteobacteria bacterium | reverse complement strand
GGCCAACGGCGCGGGCCCTTCGAGGAATCGATCGAATCCTTCGCTGCCGCGGATTGTTAGAGCCTGATCCACCAGCGCAGACAATTCCGGGTCCTTGGCCCGCAGCGCCGCCAGCCAGGGCGCGCGGTCGGCTTCAGGCATATCGAGGACAAGATCCAGCTGCTGGCTGACTTCCTCCCAGCGCTCCTGCATTGAGTTGGTCATCCCGTCTCCCTTCTTATTGGTCTATCCAACTAGATCGGAATTCAGCCGCCAAACCGGTCATGGGAACAGCGTAAAGCTACATTTCTTGCGGTCGCCATGGTAGGAATGGCGCTCCCCCGTCAGGAGTATCCGCTAGATGAGCGTAACACCCGGAGAAATCACCGGCGAGAAACCCATGACGCGGCTGCGCTCCGGCACATTGAGCCTGATGGAAATGGTGGGTCAATCGCTGGCGGCAATCGGTCCCACCCTCACGCCGGCGCTGAATGTCACGGTAGTGGTCGGACTTGCCGGCCTGGGGTGCTGGCTGTCGTACTTGCTGGGTACCGTGGGGGTGGTGATCGTCGCAGCCTGCGTTGGGATTCTGGCAACCCGGCATCCGGAAGCGGGATCGTACTTCGTCTACATCGGACGCAGTTTCGGCGCCTTCACGGGCGCGTTGGCGGGCTGGGCCATGGTCAGTGCTTACATATTTACAGCCACCGCCGTGGCGTTGTCTTTCATCGTTTTTCTCGGCGACCTGCTCTCCACCCTGCATGTCGAGCTGGGGCGGACACCCAAATGCCTGCTGATGCTGGTATTCATCGGCTCCGTCACCTTCGCGGCTTACCGCGACATCAAGCTGTCGTCGCGCGCCGGATTGGTGATGGAGATCGTCTCGTTGAGCATCATGGTGGCGATTACCGCGGTATTCGTGCGGGCCCGAGGCACGGTGGTGGATCCGGCGCAACTCGACTTCAAGTCCTTCAATTACGGCGGGGTGTTTTCGGCGCTGCCTTTCGTCATTTTCAGCTTCGTGGGTTTCGAGAGCTCCGCCACTCTCGCCAAGGAGTCGGCGAATCCGCGCCGCAATATTCCGCTATCCGTGATTGGATGCGCCGCGTTCGCCGGCATTTTCTTCACCATCATGTCTTACCTGATGGTGTTCGGCATCGGCGACGATATCCTTACGCTCGGCAAAAGTTCTGCGCCGTTCGGCGATGTAGCCATCAAGACGGGTTTGGGCTGGGCCTCGAGCATCGTGTACTTCGCGGCCTTGATCAGCGTCTTCGCCTGCGCGTTAGCCAGCATCAATGCCGCCTCGCGCCTGCTCTTCTCCATGGGCAAGTACCAGTTCCTGCATCGGTCCATGGGACTCGTGCATGAGATGCATCGCACGCCGCATCGGGCGGTGCTGGTCTGCGGCTTTGCGGTTGCCTGCATTTGCCTGAGCATGACTCCCGCAGGCTTTCTCGATGCATTCGGCTATGCCGGCACCTTTGCGAGCTTCGGCTTCGTGGTGGTGTATTTGGCGCTATGCATCGTGGCGCCCATCGATCTGCGCAGGAGCCGCGAAATGAAACCCATGCACGTGGTTCTGGGTGTGGCGGGTACGGCGTTGATGTTGTTCGTGATCGTCGGCAGCGTCTATCCAGTGCCACCCTACCCCTACAATATTCTGCCCTACCTTTTTTTCGCCTATATGGCGGTGGGCGCTTTGTGGTTTGGGGTTTTGAATTTCAGGTCGCCCGAAACACTGGCGACGATTCAGCACGACATGGAAGGCTAGGCGCGGCCTGCTAGGCGGGGCGCCGAGCTACCGCCAGCTAGGCGCCCCCAGCTAGCGCATCGACACCTGAAGCCGCGTATTGGCGCTCGATGCCATCCACGTCTTGATGCGTTGGGCATCGGCGACCCGGGTGTACTTGCCGAAAGAGTCCAGCAGAACGATAACGACCGATCGGCCTTCAATCACCGCTGCCATCACCAGGCATTTTCCGGCTTCGCTGATGTAGCCGGTCTTTTGCACCACGATATTCCAGGCCGGATTCGCGACCAAGTTGTCGGTATTGCGATACTCGATCATCCGCCGGTGCACTTTGACGGCATAGCTCTTGTCGGTCGAATATTCGCGGATGGCGCGATTTTTGGACGCCGCAATCACCAGCTTGGACAGATCTTCAGGGCTGGCGACATTCTGGCTCGACAGGCCGTTCGAATCGACGAAATGGGCATTGGTCATGCCTAAGGCTTTAGCCTTGGCGTTCATCGCTGCCACCATGGCCGGCATTCCGCCCGGATAGTTATTGCCCAACGCATGGGCAGCGCGGTTTTCCGAAGACATCAGCGCCAAGTGCATCAGATCGCCCCGCGTCAGCGTGGTTCCGACCGTTAGCCGGGAAAAGGCTCCCTTCGGGAAATCACGGTCAGCGTCGGTGATCTGGATCGGTTCGTCCAGCGGCTGCTTGCCGTCTATCACCACCAAAGCGGTCATCAGCTTGGTGATCGATGCAATGGGTGCAGGCACGTCGGCGTGACGGGAATACAGCACGGTCGAATCATTTTGATCGACGATGAGTACGGAGCTGGATTTCAGCTTAGGCGCGCCAACTTCCCTGGCTGAGGCAGAAATCCCCAAAACCCCGAGCAACACCCCACCGACCAGTTGAAATACCCAGGAATTCGAAGATTTTGACGCCATGGACCAAGCTCACCATATGTTAATCACGCCCGGCGTGATGCAGGCCTAACTTTGCCATTTTTCCTGGCAAAGTCCAGTTTATTCAACTGTTTGCTAACTTTTTCAAGCATTAGCTTCCGCACCGGGCGTGCGTCGCAGCTCCTTGTCGCGATACATCTTGCGTTCGGCAATGCTCATGAGTTCGCGCATGTCGCGCGAATCCTTGGGGAAATTGACCACCCCAATGCTGACGCTGCAACGAATCATTCGGGAGCGCAGATCCAGCGTGGTCTTATAAACATTGTGACGCACGCGCTTCACGACTGCGTCGGCGACGTCCGGCGAGGCTCCCGGGAGCAGCACGGCGAACTCATCGCCGGATAGCCGTGCCGCATAATCGGTGGTGCGGATACTGCGCTGGAGACACTGGGCAACGAGCGTGATGGCGCTATTGCCTGCATCATGGCCGTACTCATCGTTGATGGCCTTCAATTTATCCATGTCGATCATCAGCAGCGCGTACACGCCGCGATTCGGGTCGCCGGCGCCATGTTCTCGCTGCCATACTTCGTTGAACATCCGCAGATTGAACAGGCCGGTCAGCGCGTCGGTCTGCGCCAGATTTTCTATCCGTTCTCGCGCCTCGGTGATATCCGCCGACAACGTCGTGGTCAGATAGGCAACCAGCAAAAACGGCGCCAGCTGACCCACCGCCTGACTGGCATAGGACAGGGAAATTACATCGATGCTGGGCGTGGAAAGCGCCAATAAGAAATGGCATACCGCAATGACGGCTACCTGCAGCAGCGTGACCAATCGTCCCAACGTCAAGGCGCTTAAGATTATGGGCAGCAGGTACAGATTCAGGAGCGGGCTGGCCCCCTTTCCGGAAAACCACAGCGTTCCAGTGATGAAGATAACCATCGACCAGGATTCGACCAAAAGCTTTACATGTGCGAGCCCGGGAAGGCGGGTGCGGAATGCAACGATGGCAGCCGCAAACGCACCCAGCAGCCCAAGCGCCGGCCACAGCTGATTGGCCAGCGCGTGCGACCACACCAGCACCAGCGCCGCCAACACCAAACACAGGATCTCGATAGACCGAGTGCTGCGCATCTATCTCGCCGCGGCCGTGGTCAGCGGTCCACTATGAGTGTTGGGCATTAGCTTCAATTCTTTCGCGGCGCGCCGGACTTCCGCGTCGCGTTGCAGGATGGGCGCGTCGGCTGGAAGCTGCGCCGCCGGCGGCTTCGGGTCGCGTTCCAGTTCGATGTCCGGCGCAATTCCGCGATGATTGATCGATACGCCCGAGGGCGTGTAATACAGCGAAGTCGTCAATTTGACGGCGCGCTCGCCGCTCAGAGGAATGATGGTTTGCACCGAACCCTTGCCGAAGGTGGTGCGGCCCATGAGTTTTGCGCGGTGATGATCTTTGAGCGCGCCGGCGACGATTTCCGCCGCGGAAGCGGAGCCGCCATTGACCAGCACGACGATCGGTGCGCCGTTCAGCACATCGCCGGGGGTGGCATCCATTTCAAACTTGGAATCCGCTGTACGTCCCTTCGCCGTCACGATCACGCCGCTTTCGAGAAACAGATCGGAGACGGCGACCGCCGCATCGAGCACACCGCCCGGATTGTCGCGCAAGTCGAGCACCAAGCCTTTCAATACTCCGCCATTGCGTTTCCGCATTTGCTTGATGGCGGCATTCAGATCATCGCCGGTGGTATCGCTGAATTCCGAAATCCGCGCGTAACCGAGCCCCGACTCCAGCATTTCCGCGCGAACGCTGTGCAATTCGACGCGCGAGCGCTTCAGCGTAAACATCAGGGGTTCGGGATTGGCGTCGCGCATGATGCCGATTTTGACCGAGGTGCCTTCTGCGCCACGCATCCGTCCGATGGTGTCGTTCAGGGCGCTGGTATTTACCGGCACGCCATCGATCGTGACGATGATATCCCCCGAGTGGATACCGGCCTTGGCTGCCGGCGAGCCGTCGAACGGCGCGATCACCACCACCTGATCGTCTTCGATGGAAATTTCGATGCCGACGCCGGAATACTCACCGGACGCGCTGATTTTCACGTCATCGTATTCTTCCCCGTCCAGATAGGCGGAGTAAGGATCCAGCGAGGAAACCATACCGCGGATCGCCGCCTGCAGCAGCTGATGATCGTCCACCGGATTCACATAATCATGCTTTACCCGCTCGAGGACCTCCGCCAGTGCACGCGCGTCCACCCACGGAAGATCGGCGCCCGGCGCGGGCGGCTTGTCAGCCAGGACAGCGTGTGCGAATCCGAAGGAAAGGCCGATGGCCACACCTGCGGCCAGCGTGATTAAGTTGCCGGTTTTCTTGATCATTAGGCCCGCAGCATACGTGCGGCGAGGAGCGGCCGCCAGCCGTCGGATTAGGGCTGGGCCCGGAGCCAGGCTTTGGGATCGACGGTTTTGCGGCCCTCACGGATCTCGAAATACAGCGCCGGATTGCTGCCCTCGGTGTCGCTCATTCCAGCGATCACATCTCCCGGCGCCACCCAATCGCCCACCGATTTGTACAGCACCTCGGCGTGGCCATACAGCGTCATGTATCCGCCGCTGTGGCCGATGATCAGCAATAGTCCCAGACCCTGCAGCCAATCGGCATAGATGACTCTGCCGAAGAAAGCCGCCTTCACCTTGGCGCCGCGGGAGGTGTCGATCATCACGCCGTTCCAGCGTATCCCGGAGGCCGCCGTTGCGCGCGGCGCCTGATACCGGGCGCTGACTTTGCCCACGACGGGCCAGGGTAATTTGCCGCGCATGTGATCGAAACTCTGGGTGGCGTCAACCGGAAAATCCTGCAGCACGCGCGCGAGGTCGGCCACCAGCGACTCGACCGCCTGCTCCTCGCGCTTCAGTTTGGCGAGTTCTTGATTGCCGCTGGCGACTTGCTTGTTGAGCGCCGCGACAGCCTCACTGCGCTCGCTGCGCGCGTGCTGCAGCCCGGCGAGTTCCCGTGACGCGTCCTCCTCCAACGCTTTCAGCTGCTGCGTTTGCTCATCGATTTGTGCGGCCAGTTGCTGCAATCGCGCCTGGTCGTCCTGGATGACCTGAATCTTTTCGCTGCGCTGCTGCGCGAAATACCCGTAGTAAGTCAGCGTGCGGCCGACTCCGGCGGGGCTTTCTTGGCGCAGCAGCAGCTTCAATTCCTCCTGCCGCCCGATCATGTAAGCGGCGGTCACTTGCGCCGCCAGCGCCGCGCGTTCCGAGCGGAGCCGATCCTCATCCTGCGCCGACTCGTTGCGTAACTCTGCGCGACGGCGCTCCGCGGCTAATTCGGCCGCTCGCAATGCATCGACACGCGTTCTTTTTTCGGTGATCAGCAATTCGGCCGCGCGCACTCGCGCGCTCATGGCGTCGCGTTGCGCGAGTTGCGAGCCTAGGCGGGCGGTCAGTTCGGTGATGCGCGTGCGCACGGCAGCGAGCTTGGCCTTTGCCTGAGCCGATTCGTCAGGCTGCGCGCTGCCTGCGATCGCGGGAGCACATAGCAACGCGGCCAAGAGGGCGGAAAAAAGCAGGCGTCTAAACGGGCGATTCATCATGCGGCGGCCATCGTTGCCCAAGCATACAAGCCTTGAGCCCGCTGCTATACTTGCGCGCCCGAAAATCCCAACTTGTACTTCAAATGCAGCAGTTACTGGACTTCATCACACATCATCCTTACCTGGCAGGGGCCGCGGTCGTTTCCGCGGTGCTGGCGCTGGTTTTCGAGGCTCGAGAGCGTCTACACGCCTTCGCCGCGCTGAGTGCGCAGCAGGCTGTACGACTGATGAATCAGGGCGCACTGGTGATCGATTT
Organism: Gammaproteobacteria bacterium; assembly: GCA_034667865.1. Lineage (GTDB taxonomy): Bacteria > Pseudomonadota > Gammaproteobacteria > Steroidobacterales > Steroidobacteraceae > Bog-1198. The sequence continues at coordinate 7,672 of JAXDQN010000570.1, read as the reverse complement.
GCGCAGCAAGGAATTGTACGACGCCGGCCACATCGGCGATGCCCGCAACGTGCCCGCGCGAGAACTCGAGTCGCAGGCCGACTCATTGAAGAAGTGGCGCGATAAAAGCGTGATTACTTATTGCGACACCGGCGCAGACGGTGCTGGGGGAGCCCGGACGTTGATGAAGCTGGGCTTCACCAAGGTCTTCAATCTGCAGGGCGGCTTAAGCGCCTGGATCAAGGAGAGTTTGCCCGTTGCAAAGACTGTCGCCACGGGTAAAGGTTCCGCAAAGTGAGTCAGCCTGCAGTCACCATCTATGTGACAGGCTGGTGTCCGTACTGCCAGCGAGCGGCAGGATTGCTGACCGACAAGAAAGTCGTCTTCAGCGAGATCAATGTCGATGATGGGCCGCAGTTTCGCGAGGAGATGGAATCCCGCAGCAACCGCGATACGGTTCCGCAGATTTTTATTGGCGACAAGCACGTGGGCGGTTGCGACGATCTGTTCGCACTGGATCGCAGCGGCGAATTGGATCGATTACTTCAGGGGGCAGCATGAGTGAGGTTAGAACGGCGGGTTCGGAATCCGATATGGGATCGGTTCAGGTGACCCTGCAAAGCGTGTATTTGAAGGACTGTTCCTATGAGTCCCCCAATGGCCCTCGATTGCCCAACAATCAGGCCTGGGACCCGAAGTTTCAGCTCAACATGAACACCGCTACCGAGGAGTTGGGGCCCGATGTGCGCGAGGTGCTGCTGACCGTCACCGTCGAAGCCAAGCAGAATGACGCCACGCTGTACCTGGCCGAGGTGAAACAAGGCGGGGTGTTCACCATCAATGGCGCGACGGCGGATGACCTTAAGCGGCTGGTCGGCAGTTTCTGTCCCAACGTGCTATTTCCTTACGCGCGCGAAGTGATATCGGATTTGATCATCAAGGGCGGCTTTCCGAACTTTGTGTTGCCGTTGGTTAATTTCGATGCCCTGTTCGCTCAGGCAGCTCAACAGCCGCCGCAGGCTGGACTGGTCAACTAAAGCGCCATGAGCAGCCCAGGCGCAGAACCGATGACGGTTATCGGCGCCGGGTCATGGGGTACGGCGCTCGCGATCCTGCTGGCGCGAGAGGGACATCCGACGGTCTTATGGAGCCGCGACGCGGATCAGACCGCGGCGATGCAGGAGTCGCGGCACAACGCGCGCTATCTGCCGGCCGCTGCATTTCCCGAGAATCTGCGTGTTTCGACTGACTTGGCGGCAGCGCTGGCGCAGGCCCGCCACGCCTTGATTGCCGTACCGTCGCACGCCTTTCGCGCGACTTTGCAGAAAATTCAGCCCCACCTATCGGCAGATGTGCGCATCGCCTGGGCAACCAAGGGGTTCGAGCATGCCAGCGGCAAGCTGCCGCATCAGGTGGTACGCGAGGTACTCGGCGATCGCCCGGGTGCCGTGTTGTCGGGACCGACATTTGCGCAGGAAGTCGGCGCGGGCCTGCCAACGGCAATGACGGTGGCATCGGCGGATGAAGCGTTCGCCAAAGAATTAGCCGTAAATCTGTCGGGTCCTAATTTTCGGGCCTATACCCAGAGCGACATTGTCGGTGTCGAGGTGGGCGGCGCCGTAAAAAATGTGATCGCCATTGGTTCGGGGATTGCCGACGGCATGGGATTCGGCGCCAACACCCGCGTGGCTTTGATCACTCGTGGGCTTGCCGAGATGATGCGTCTGGGGGTGAAGCTGGGCGCGCAGCGGGAAACCTTCATGGGCTTGGCGGGTCTTGGCGATCTGGTGCTGACCTGCACCGATGATCAATCGCGAAATCGCCGCTTCGGCATGGCGCTGGGGCGCGGCGAATCGGCGGACCAAGCGCAGAACGCGATCCATCAAGTCGTGGAAGGAGTGCCTGCGGCGCGCGCCGTGTGCGCGGTCGCGAGAGGCGTGAATGTCGAGATGCCCATCTGCAGCGAGATCTATCAGATCATGTATGAAAGCAAACCCGTCCGTGCCGCGGTCCAGGCACTAATGGGCAGGGAAGTCCGCTCGGAAACCGAATAACGTGCGCAACGGATTCGAGTCATTTTTTCACGGCTAGTTCAGGAGACAGGCATGCGACGCATGAGCGGGATGTTAAGTGTGATTTCCTTGGTCGGTATGACGATGTCTGCGGTGGCGGCGGATGCGCCGAGCGCCGCCGCGCCGGCTGAGCTCAGTTTGACGCGCTTCGATTGCGGCAAAACCAGCCCGTTGACGGATCAAGGGCTCGCTCGCTTCAGCGACATCAACGCATTCAAAGGATTGTCGGTTCAGCTGACTTTCAGCTGTTATTTGATCAAGCATGGCGGTGACTACATGATCTGGGACACCGGAAACCCAGCCGCCGGCGGCGCCAGCCCCTCGCCCAACGCCCCCAAGTCGAGCTTGGTGGAACAACTCGCACAGCTGAAGTTAAAGCCGGAGCAAATTAAGTACGTCGGCATTTCCCACTACCACGGTGATCACACCGGCCAAGTCGCCTCGTTTCCCGATGCCACATTGCTGATCGGCAAGGGCGACTGGGACGTGCTGACGGACCCGAAGCCCAATCCGGCCGCCAACGCGGCGAACTTCGCGCATTGGATCAGCGGCGGCGGCAAGGTCGAACCCGTGTCCGGCGACAAGGATGTGTTTGGCGATGGCAGCGTGATCATGTTGAACACGCCGGGTCATACACCCGGACATCACAGTCTGCTGGTGAACCTAAAGCAGACCGGCACCGTGATGCTGTCGGGAGATCTGGCTCACTTTCGCGAGAACTACGATATCAACGGCGTGCCGACCTTCAACACAAGCCGGGCCGACACGCTGGCGTCGCTGGATCGGTTCAAGAAACTCGGCGCCAATATGAAAGCGACCGTTATCATTCAGCACGACGCCCGCGATATCGAGAAGCTGCCCGCTTTCCCCGCATCGGCTAAGTAACGGCGAATCCCGTCTGACGCCAGGCCTCGAATAAGACCAGCGCCACCGAATTCGCCAGATTGATGCTGCGGCTATTCGCGCGCATCGGAATGAACAGAGAATTCTCCCGTCCGACTTTGTCCATCACGCCGCCCGACAGCCCGCGAGTTTCCGGGCCAAATAAAAAGGCGTCCCCCGCGCGGAACGCCACATCGCTGTAGCGCGATCGACCGCCGGTCTCGACCGCGAACAGTCGCGCGGCGGCGTCCAGATCACTGACGCAGGCATCGAGATTCGCATGAATCTTGACCGCAGCCAGATCGTGATAGTCGAGTCCCGAACGCTGCAGGCTCTTGTCGTCCAAACGAAATCCCAGCGGCTTGATCAGGTGCAGCGTGGCGCCGGTGTTGGCGCAGAGGCGAATGACGTTGCCGGTATTCGGCGGAATTTCCGGTTCGAACAGAACAATGTGGAACACCGACTAGCCTTCCGCGGCACGTGGCTTGTCGACGATGACCATTTGCGTCGGATAAGCGAATTCCACACCTAGGCGCCGAAACTCCTCCACGATACGAAAATTCACCGCTTGCTGCAGATCGAGCAGCGGATTGACGGCGGGCTGACGCACGAAATACGTCAGTTCGAATTGAAACGCCGCTTCGCCCAAGGCTTTGAGGTGGCAGCGTTCGAAGCGCGCCGTCGACTGCTCGCGCACGATGCCTTCGAGCAGCTTGGGGATCGCTCGCAGGTGTTCCAGCGGTGTGTCATACGTGACGCGCAAGGTGGCCAGCGCTCGCTGCTCGGGCGCGCGGCCGTAGTTACGCACTCGGCTTTTCAATATGTCGGCGTTCGACAGAATGATTTGTTCGCCGCTTTCGCTGCGCAGCCGGGTGGTTTTGATGCCGATGTGCTCGACCTTGCCGATGAAGGCGTCAATCACCAGGCTGTCGCCGACCACAAAGGGCTTGTCCAGCGCAATCGACAATGACGCGAACAAATCGCCCAGGACATTTTGCAAGGCCAGCGCCACGGCGACGCCGCCCACGCCGAGGCCTGCCAACAGGGCGGTGATGTTGACGCCGAAATTGGACAGCGCCACCAGTGTCAGCAAGGACCAAATCAACATGCTGGAGACGAAATTGACGATGTTCAGCGAACCGGCGAATACCCGGTCGGCGCCGCGCTCGCGTTCTTTCATTTCCAGATAGAAGCGCACCGTGCGTGCCGCCCAAAGTCCGACCTGCACCAAAATCAACAGCAGCACGACGTTGGACACGCCGTGCTCGACCTTGGGCGGCAACACCAGCCATTCCTGTGCAGCGGAAATGGCGATGGCGAGAAACAGAATCTGCGTGGTATTGCCGATCAGGTAGGCGATTAGCCGCACCACAGTGGGATTCTGCGCGCCCGAATAGCCCTGATAGCGCGAAGCAATGGATTTGCGCAGTAGCCACAGCGTGCACCAGACGAGGATGGCCAGTCCCGCGGCGATCAGCCATTCGCTGGGTGAATTGCCGAGCAGCAGGCCCTCGATGGCGCCGAGTTTGTTGGTGAGGAGGTCGATCATGGCCGCGGATTATAGCCGCGCGACAGCGGTAGTTGCCTCGCCGATCGAGGGCGGGCGAGGGCGGCCCCCCCGCTAGCTGACGTCTTCCATCCCGAGTTCTTTCATCTTGCGGGTCAGCGTGTTGCGGCCCCATCCCAGCAGTTTGGCGGCATCCTGCTTCAAACCGTCGGCCTTGCGCAGCGCCACACGAATCAAAATTCTTTCGACTTCCGGTACCGCCTGATCCAGCAGCCGTTGCGTACCGGCATCCAATTCTTGCTCGGCCCAATGCGACAGCTTCGCCATCCAGTCGTGATTCGTGGTCTGTCCGACCGGCGCGCCGCCAAGGTCAGGGGGTATGTCTTCCGCGCGGACCTCGCGGCCCGGTGCCGTCACCGTGAGTCTGCGGCAGGTGTTGACCAGCTGCCGCACATTGCCGGGCCAATCGAAGGTGACCAGCGCGGTCTCGGCGGGCGTCGTCAAGATCTTTGGCTCCACGCCCAACTCCTGACCGGCCACTGCCAGGTAATGCCTGAGCAATTCCGGTATGTCCTCGCGTCGTTCGCGCAGCGGCGGAATTTCGATGCGGATCACGTTGAGGCGATGCAATAGATCCTCGCGAAAATGCCCGGAGCTCACCCGTGTTTCCAAATCCTGGTGAGTCGCGGCAATTACGCGCACATCCACCTTCACCGGGGTTTGGCCGCCGACACGGTAGAACTCGCCCTCAGCCAGCACGCGCAGCAGTCGGGTTTGCAGTGCCGGCGACATGTCGCCGATTTCATCCAGAAACAACGTGCCGCCGTCGGCTTGCTCGAAGCGACCGCGGCGTAAGGCGTCCGCGCCAGTGAATGCGCCTTTCTCATGGCCGAACAATTCGGATTCCAGCAGGTCGGCAGTGAACGCAGCGGTGTTCAAGGCTACGAAAGCCTTGGAAGAGCGCGGGCTGTGTCGATGCAGTGCCCGCGCCACCAGCTCTTTGCCGGTTCCCGATTCTCCTGTGATCAGCACCGTCATGCTCGAGCGGGACAATCTGCCCACGGCCCGAAACACTTGTTGCATGGCGGCGGCCTGTCCCAACAGCTCGGGGATGCTGCGTCTCGCCGCCTCCACGTCGGTCGACACCGTGGCCTGTTGGGCTGCGCGCCGCACCAAGTCGACGGCCTTGTCGATATCGAATGGTTTGGGCAGATATTCAAAAGCGCCGCCCTGATACGCCGCCACAGCCGCGTCCAGATCCGAATGAGCCGTCATCACGATGACGGGCAGACCAGGGCGAGATGGTTGAATTACCTTGAGCAACTCCAAGCCGCTCCGGCCGGGCATGCGAATGTCGGTCATCAACACATCCGGTGCATCGCCGCGCAGTGCCGACAACACGCTGTCCGCCTGGTCGAAACACTTCGCCAGCATGCCGCTGCCTTTGAGCGCCTTCTCCAATACCCAGCGAATCGACGCGTCGTCATCGACCAACCAAACTGACAGCGGCTTTACATTCATGCGGATTCCATCGGCAAGGAAATGATGAATATCGTTCGTCCCGGCGTGCTATCGAATTCGATCAGGCCGCCGTGGCGGCTGACCAGATCTTGGGCTATGCCCAATCCCAGGCCGGTGCCGTCGGCCCGGCCGGACACCAGCGGATAGAAAATGGTGTCGCGGATTTCCGTGAGCACGCCCGGCCCGTTGTCCTCGAACTGAATCGATGCCACCAGCTTGTGCCGATGCGCGCCGACGCTTGCGTTGCTGGCCGCACGCGTGCGCAGAGTCAAGCGTGGAGACACCGACGCCGGGCCGGACAGCGCCTGAATGGCGTTGCGCCCGAGATTCAGCATGGCTTGAATGATGTGATTGGGATCGACGGTCAAAGGTGGAAGACTGGGATCGTAGTCCCGATCGATGATCACGCCTTCGGGCGCTTCGCTGCGCAGCAGGTGATAGACCCGCTCGAGCAGTTCGTGCACGTTGGTGGGTTGTTTTGCGGGCGGGCGACCTGGCCCCAACATTGAATCGAGCAAATTGGTGAGCCGGTCCGCTTCGCTGATGATGACGCGGGTGTACTCGCGCAGCGCCGGATCCAGCAATTCGCGCTCCAGCAACTGGGCAGCACCGCGCAATCCGCCGAGCGGATTCTTAATTTCGTGCGCCAGCTGCCGCACCATCAGTCGACTGCCGCCCAATTGGGCCAGCAAGGCGTTCTCACGGGTCAGGCGCCGATGCTGAGTGATGTCTTCGATTTCGAGCAGTAACCTCGGGCTGTCTTGGCCCAGCACGATTTGCGTCACGGCGCAGTCGAGAATGCGATCGACCCCGCCCGGCGCAGGCCACGCAAGCTCGCGCTGCACCACCCCTTCGCCGCCCTTTTGGGCACGGTCAAACAATGGCATCAACGTCTCGGCGCCACGCGTCAATTCGGTGATGCGCCGTCCGAGAGCCTGTTTGGGACCTAGACCGATGAGCGTTTGCGCGGCAGCATTCAGGTAGTTCACTTGCAGCAAGGGATCGAGCAGAAACACACTGGTAACCAATGCATCGAGCAGCTCGGTGCCGTCGATGCGCAAAGGATGCAACTGCAGCTCAGCCGACAAACTGAGCATCTGCGCTACCGGGAAATGGCGGGCCTATCTGTGCTGCGGCGAGAGGGCCGAGGGCTGCCTGAAGTAGAACGTCACGCTCTGGCTGTTTTGCGAATCGCCGGTTTCTTGATCCACCATGGTGGCGGTCAGCACGTAGGTCCCTCGCTCCAGTCCTTGCAGCGAAAATGACACCGCCGTGGGCGGCTGGTCCAACGGTTTGCCGTTGAGGTGCCAGGTAATGGCATGGGATGGCTTGAGGGCCGGCTGTACGTCCAGGTGCACGGGCGCCACATCGTCGTTGAAAAAGGTCTGCTCGTTCGCCGGCGACGTGATGGTCAACTGATAGCTGGCGGGGCTGCCCGGCTTGGCGGGGGTTGCACCCGCCGCGGCTCGATTCGAACTGCTCGGGCTGGCCGAGCGATTGATGCTCGAGCTCGAGGTGGCGATTTTTTCTGCTCCGGGGACGGCCTGATCCGAGTAGTGCACCACGCCATCGGCGTCGGTCCACTTGTAAATCACGGCGGCCTGGACTGCGAATGCTACCAGGACACTTACCAATAACCAGGGCTTGCGCAGGTGCATATTTACAAAGCATAGACCTATCGTCTCCGGACCACAAAACGGGGTGACGGCGG
>JAXDQN010000569.1:0-4305 GCA_034667865.1 Gammaproteobacteria bacterium | reverse complement strand
CCGTTTTCATTTGCGCGCTCGAAACTACGTTATCGGCCAGCAGGGCCGCTCAGCACCACCGGCAAATCCACGAAGCTGGCATTCGTACCGCCGTCGAATACTTTCACCGTCGCCTTTTTGTAGTCTGCCGGCTTGGCAAAGAAAATATTGTCGACGAAAGTTTGCGGGTTCCGGTCATACACCGGGAACCAGCTCGATTGCACTTGCACCATGATGCGATGGCCCGGCAGAAATACGTGATTGGTCGTGGGCAGCGAGAACCGGTACACCTGCTTCTGGTCGGCGGGAATGGCTTTGGGATTGCTGAACGAGTCGCGGTAGCGGCCGCGCAGAATGTCGGCCGACACCATCAGCTCATAGCCGCCCATGCGCGGTTCGCGGCCCACCTGATCCGGATACACATCGATCAGTTTCACCACGAAGTCCCCGTCGGTGCCGGTGGTGGCGGCGATCAGATTGGCAATCGGCTCGCCGCTGATCTTCATCGGTTCTTTTAGAATCGCCGAACTGAAGCTCAATACATCGGTGCGCGAGGCCATATCGCGTTGGTCGGCGACCAGCCAGGTTTGCCAGCTGCCCGGACCCTCTGTGCCGGCCACGTGAATCGGCCGCGGCAGGTAGGGCACGGGCTTGGCCGGATCGGACACGTAGGAATCGTTTGCGCCGGAGTCGCCTGAGCTTGCGAAACGCAGATTGCCGCCGCTCTGCAGATACAGCTTCTGATGATCGATTGCGCAGCCGCTGTTGCAGCCGCTCGGCCAGCTGGCCAGAGACTGCCAGTGATTGGTTCCCGTTTCGAAGGCCGTCACCGGCGCAATCGACAGCGGCGGCGCATCGTCTTTCAAGTAATGATCGAAGAATGGCCGCAGCAGATGTTCACGGAAATATTCGGCGGTATCGCTGCCGAAGCGAATCGGCCCCAGTGCGCTGCCATCGAGCCGCTGCTGGTGGTGAAACCAGGGACCGATGACCAGGTAGAGATTGGAAGTATCCGCCTGTTGCGCCTTGAGCGCTTTATACACCGCGATGTTGCCGTAGATGTCTTCCTGGTCCCACAAGCTGTGCACCAGCATGGTGGGCACGGTGACGCCCTGCTTGGCCAGAATCTTATCCATGGCCTGCTCCTGCCAGAATTCATCGTAGGCCGGATGATTCATGACCTTACGGGCGAAACCGACCTGTTCCAGGCCGTGAATGCGTGCCATCTCGCCGGCCGATCCGGCGCTCAACCAGGTGTCGTAGTCGTCATAGTGATCGGTCCACCACGGCAACTCGCTGCCGCGGGTGGCCTCCTGGGTTTGAATGTAAGTGAGACTGTCTTCGCGAAACGCGCCCTTGTGGAACCAGTCATCGCCCATCCATCCATCCACCATGGCATTGATGGGAATGGCGGCGCGTAGCGCCGGATGCGGATGCACCAGCGCCATCAGCGAGGTGAATCCATCGTAGGAAATTCCCAGAATGCCCACCTTGCCGTTGGTCTCCGGAATGTTCTTGATGAGCCAGTCGATGGTGTCGTACGTGTCGGTGGAATGATCTACGTTGGTCGGGTTCAGCGGACCTTGCAACGGCCGGGTCATCATGTAGTCCCCCTCGGAGCCGTGCTTGCCGCGAATGTCCTGCAGCACGCGAATGTAGCCGCCGTTCAACACCGCATCATCCGCAGCGTCCGAATCGCCGATCAACGCCGTCAAGTGCGAACTGACGCTTTTCGCGATGCGCGAGGTGGCGCCATAGGGGGTGCGCGACAGGAGGATGGGCGCGCGGCTCGCTCCGCGGGGAACCAAAATGACGGTTTTCAGCTTGACGCCGTCGCGCATCGGGATCATTTCTTCGCGCTTGGTGTAGTCGAAGGACTCGACTTTGGGCACGAAATTGGGGGGTGTTTCATTGGTCAAAACCACCTCCGAGAGCGCCGGGAAGGCCATGGCGACCAGGGCCATCACTGCAATGCGCGCACCGAAATTCGACATCGCTGAACTCCGCCAAGAAAGGGACCGGAAGTCTGCGGCATGAGGCCTAACGGCGCAACGGCGGGCCTGTTTTGGGTCTATCTTGCGGTGCGCAGGGGTAGGGGGCATGATCGGACGCAGGGAGACCCAATTAAGGGTGGGTTAACAAAACGTTATAGCTGGCGAGACAGTTTGGAGGGCGTGCAATGGGTGCTAATTGCCTCGGGTTCACAGTTTCGGAAGGCGTGGCGACACTGACTCTGCATCGTTCGACGTGCAGCAATGCGATTGACATCAGCGTGATTCGCGCCGTGCATCTGGCGTTGGATCAAATTCAAAAAGGCGAAAGCGGCGCCAAGGCGGTGGTCATCACCGGCAGCAACGATGTTTTCTGCAGCGGCTTGGATTTGCATTCCGTGGATTTGAAAACCCAAGAGGCGCGCCAACGCGCCCACTTCGAAATGCGGCGCTTCATGGACCCGTTGATCCTGCGCCTGAGCGGATTTCGCTTTCCGATCGTCGCTGCTGTGAATGGTGCGGCCGTCGGGGCCGGCATGAGTCTCGCCTTGGCCAGCGACATTATCATCGCGGCCGACACGGCCTACTTCCTGCCGTCATTCGCACGCTTAGGCTTGGTGCCGGATGCGGGAATCACCTTTCATCTGGCGCGCCGCATCGGTGCCGGGCGTTCATTGTCCTCCTTGATGCTGGCGGAAAAAATCGACGCCAAGACCGCGCTGGAATGGGGACTGGCGTACGCCGTCGTACCGCAGGCCGAGGTGGTGGCGCGCGCTCAAGCCGTCGCGCACAAGCTGGCCACGGGAGCGTGCGCGGTGCTGGGTCAGATTCGCTCGCTGCACGCATCGACGTTCGACAATTCGTTGCAGGAGCAGTTGCGCGCGGAGCGCAGTGCTCAAGAGATGACATTGGAAACGCAGGACTGCGTCGAGGGCGTGCGCGCATTTTTCGAGAAGCGCGAACCGAACTTCTCGGAACACTGAGCGCGGGCTGCTACGGTGAGGCGGTGATGGCGGTGCGCACCGCCGCCAGCGGTGCGCGATCGTCGAAGGGTTGAGCAGCCGGATTCTCGGGCACCCCGAGCAAAGTCCACATCAAATCCAAATCCGGCGCCTGCGCGCTGTTGCGCGAGCGGCTGTATAGATCGTAAAGCACGTGGGTGCCGGTGGCCGCATCGCCGGCGCGCAGCACCTCGACGATATCGCGATCGAAGCCGTAGCCGCCGCTGTCCTTGAGTATGGCGCGCAAAGCCGTTTGCAATCCGACCCGGTTATGGGTCTGTTCGCGTATCGCCATGTCGGCTTGCAGGCAAAACAGCGCGCCGCCCCAATAAGTACGCGCCCAGGTGTGCGTCTCATCCATGCCGCCCTCGCCCGGTCGAGGCAGGCCGCGCGGCATTTCGCGCCGATCCTCGGCCCATACGTCGCTGAGGTCCCGGTTGCCCGCTTGCGCGCGCGCAATCCCTTCCACATACACCGCCAACCCTTCGGCCAGCCAATTGTGCGAGCGGCCGATTTCGGGCAGCGCCAAATGCACCATTTCGTGCACCATCACCCAGTCGGCGCTCAACATCTCGGCCGTCGTTTCCCGGCCCACGGTGGCTTGAATCATCAGTCCGTCATCGTTGGTGGTGCGTCCGCCGTTTACCCCGGCGCCGTCGCCGCTGCGCACTCGCAGCACGACCAAGGGCGCGGGAAACCGACCATAGTAGGCGGCGACGATGTGCGCCGAGCGTTCAATCCAGGCTTGCTCCGCCGCCTTCAATTTGGCCGGGGCGGCCTCATCGAGCATGAGGCAGAGTGTCGACTCGCCCACCTGCAAGCTGCGGGTGGTCTGCTGCGGGCAGCGCGCCGCCGCCTGTACTTTGTTGAACAAAGTTAATATTAGGGGCGCAAACGCACACCAGGCGAGCGCCCATAGCGCCCTGCGGCTCATTCTCAAGTCGATTCTCACCGTTGCTCCTTGGCCACATTGAGGGTCCGGGCGCCGCTCAAATAGTCACTGCCTGCCACAAAGTAACGCAGACGTTCCTGCGCGGCCTTAGTGATGCCGATACGTACGCTGACGCCAATCTCGCCTACCGTATGACCGTCGCTGCCGATCCATAGTTGTCCCGGTTCGAAAAGATTCAGCCCGTCATGGCGCCGGTCGACCCGCAGAGCGGTTGTCAGGCGGCCCGGCCCCCGGGCTAGGTCCAATAAGCGGCTCTGCGGGCCCATGGAGCCGCGCCAACGCCGCATATGTTCGATACCGCACAGAGGCTCCAGGGCGCGCAGCAGCACGCCGGCGCCGATACCGTGGCTTTCGCTCGATACGTTCAGCAGGTAGGAGGTGC
>JAXDQN010000568.1:0-4460 GCA_034667865.1 Gammaproteobacteria bacterium | reverse complement strand
ATATTGCGCGAGGTATGGGGTCCGGCGCATTCCGAGGACGGCCACTATGTGCGCGTGTACATGGGGCATCTGCGACAGAAACTCGAGGACGATCCGGCTCAGCCCAAACATATCCTCACTGAAACCGCGGTGGGATACCGTCTGGTGCAAACCGCCAGAAGCTAAACGTGATGCGCATCGCGGTCCCAAAGCCGGCGGCACGCGCAGAATGATTGCGCTCTAGGGAGGATTGCCGATGGCTAGCAAACAAATTCGCATCGAAGACGTCGTGGAATTCGCCTCTACCGCCCGCGGCCGCTCGACCGTGTTTTGGGCGGCAATCGCCTTTGCGGTATGTCACGTCGTGGCGCTGTCAACCGAGCAGTCGGCGGCGAATTTGAACGGCGCCCTGCAACCGCAACTGATTCACTTTGGCGCTGTGTTGTGCCGCTTCGTGCTGCCCTGCGCCGTCATGGTGACCGGCGTGTTCACTTACATCGCTAGCAAGTTCCGGGGAAGTGTTTCAAGTAGTCGGCTTCGCTCTCCTTAAGGCCAACTGCCAGACGCCGCGCATCCACGTTGGCGGGATCCTCGATTTTGTCGAGCTGCCATTTGCCCTGAACACAGCCGAGTTGCGTGCCATAGCGCTGCGGCTTGTGATCGAACTCGACCGCCACTCGGTCGAATAGCAGCGCGTACCACTGGCCGCTGGCTTCCCCGGCATCCACCGCGGTTTTCATCTTCGGCAAGGTATCGCGCATCAGCTGCGGATCATTGGTGGCGTGCTGTACGATCAGGAAGGCGGCGAGCGTCGCGCGTTCGCCGTCGACGCTGACCTTGAACCAACCATTGGCAGGGATCAATTCCTTCAGCGCTTTCTGGTTGGCGAGATCGTGTTTATTGATTTCGGTACCCATGGCCTCGGTCGCCAGCTTCTGCTGTGCCTTCGGTAGTGTTGTCAAATCGACGTGTTGCATCACCCCGCGTCCCGCCTGGTCCAGGTCATACAACCGCTCGAGTTTCTCTGCGGCGGTTTTGGCGGGCGGGTAAGCGGCTTGTTCGCCTTCGAGGGTTAAATAGACCTGATGCACAGGCGCAATCAAGGCGGCCCCCTGCGGCGACAATGCTTCCGCCGCCGCAGCGGAAATTAAAGCGCTTGAAACCAGCAACGTCCCTGCGCTGAAGTGTGTCACCCGACTCATTGCCACGACTCCTCAAGTATATATTGTCTTGATAGGGCCTCATCCCACGCCAGCGTAGTCCTACACTGACAAAGGGCCTGCTAGGGACAGCATGGAATACTGCCAACACGTATGCTGCTGATTATAGGCCGGATTGGCACGGAATCCGGCGTTTTTGCGCGGAACACCAGAGGAGAGCCCCGTGCTCACTGACCACGATATTTACTTGTTCCGTGAAGGCTCGCACTCACGGTTGTACGACAAGCTCGGCTGCACGCTGGTCGAAGGCGAAGGCGCCGATTTTGCGGTGTGGGCGCCGAATGCGCGGGCAGTAGCGGTGATCGGCGATTTCAACGGCTGGAATCCAAACTCGCACCCGCTGCAGGTCCGTCACGATGAGTCCGGCATCTGGGAAGGCCGCATTCCGCATGTGCAGCAGGGCCAAGCCTATAAGTACCGCATTGTCTCGCACGTCGCTGGGTACACGGTGGAGAAGGCCGATCCGATGGGCACTTTGTGCGAGCTGGCGCCGGCAACGGCGTCGCGAGTGTGGGCGCTGAACTATCGCTGGACCGATCAGGCTTGGATGAGTTCGCGAGCCGCGCGCAACGGCCTGTCGGCGCCGATGTCGATCTACGAGATGCATCCGGGGTCGTGGCGGCGTCGAGACGGCAATTTCTTGAATTATCGCGAGCTGGCGCACCAGCTGGGCGACTATCTGATCGAGCTGGGGTTCACGCATGTGGAACTGATGCCGATAACCGAGCATCCGTTTTATGGCTCATGGGGCTATCAGACCACGGGATACTTCGCGCCCACATCGAGATACGGCACGCCGCAAGACTTGATGTACTTCGTCGATCACCTGCATCAGCGCGGCATCGGTGTGATTTTGGACTGGGTGCCGTCGCATTTCCCGACCGATGAGCACGGTCTGGGGTATTTCGACGGCACGCATTTGTACGAGCATTCCGATCGGCGCCAGGGTTTTCATCCGGAATGGAATTCGGCCATTTTCAATTTCGGCCGCAACGAGGTGCGCAGCTTTCTGATCTCTTCCGCGTTGTTCTGGTTCGAGAAGTATCACATCGACGGCATTCGAGTCGATGCAGTGGCATCCATGCTGTACCTGGACTACGCCCGCAAGGACGGTGAATGGATTCCCAACCGATTTGGCGGGCGCGAGAATCTCGAGGCCATCGAGTTCTTGAGAATGCTCAATCAAGCGGTGTACCGCGATCATCCCGGCGTGACGATGATTGCCGAAGAGTCGACCGCATGGCCGATGGTGTCGCGTCCCACCGATATGGGCGGCTTGGGATTCGGCCTGAAATGGAACATGGGCTGGATGCACGATACCCTGCAATATTTCAAGCAGGATCCGGTCCATCGCAAGTACCACCAGGGTCAGCTGACCTTTTCGCTGATTTACGCCTTCAACGAGAATTTCGTATTGCCCCTGTCGCATGACGAGGTGGTGTACGGCAAGGGTTCGCTGATCGGCAAAATGCCCGGCGATGACTGGCAGATGTTCGCCAATTTGCGCGTACTGTTCGGCTACATGTGGGCGCATCCCGGTAAGAAATTGTTGTTCATGGGCGGCGAGTTCGCTCAACGGCGCGAGTGGACCCATGAAGGCGAATTGGAGTGGTGGGTGTCCGGGTTGCCGGAGCACGCCGGCGTGAAGCGCTTGATGAGCGATCTGAATCGTGTGTATCGCAGCGAGCCCGCATTGCATGAACTTGATTTCACGCCCGACGGCTTCGAATGGGTGGATGCCGACAATGGCGAGATGAGCGTCATTGCCTTTCTGCGCAAGGCGGCACACGGTGGTCCGCCGCTGTTGGTGGTGTGCAACTTTACCCCGGTGCCACGCAGTAATTTTTTGGTGGGTGTGTCCGCGCGGGGCCTATGGCGGGAGATTCTCAACACGGATGCGCAGGTCTATGGCGGTTCGGGGTGGGGCAACCTGGGGGCGGTGCAGTCGTCCCCGGTGAATGCGAACGGCCGGGTGGAATCCGTGAGTCTCACCTTGCCGCCGCTCTCGACCCTGATCTTGCGCTGGGAAGGCCATGGTTGAGGAGAGGCGCAAGCGCGCTCGGCCGGCTGCGGTCGCGGCAAGGCGAACACCTGCGCCGCCAGCTGCGTCGGCCCCGGACGCGACGCAAACTGTAGTCGAGGGCCGGCTGCGTGCCGTAATCGATGCCGTGGTTCCCACGCTGGACGGCGGCCGGTTCCCGGTCAAGCGGGTTGCCGGCGAGCGCGTCGAGGTGGCCGCGCATTGCTTCACCGATGGCCACGACCAATTGCAAGTTAGGTTGCGCTGGCAGGCGGCAACAGGCAGACAGGCTGGCGGCGCGACGGCCTACGAGGTCGAGATGCAGGCGCAGCCCAACGATGTGTGGACGGCGGAGTTTACGCCGCCGACGCCGGGACGCTATCAGTTCACCGTGATCGCGTGGGTGGATCACTTCGAATCATGGCGCCGAGAACTGCAACGGCGCGACGATGCAGGCGACATCCGTGTGGCATTGCAGGTGGGCGCGCAGTTGATCGATGAGGGCGCCGCGCGCGCCGGCGTCAGTGACGCGATCATCCTGCGGGAATGGTCGGGGCAATTGCGCCAGGCGGCGAGTGACCCTATGGCGGACACCGCTGCGCAAAAAGCCTTGGCGCTGGACGCTGCGCGCGCGTCCCTGGTTGCGCGCCATGCCGATCGCGCGCTGGCTGCCAGCTGCACGCGGGAATTGATGGCGGACCGCAGGCGCGCGGCCTTCAGCAGTTGGTATGAATTGTTTCCGCGTTCCGCGGGTGAGAAGGCCGGGCATCACGGCACCTTCGAGGACGTGGAGCAACGACTGCCGTACTTGGCGGAGATGGGCTTCGACGTGCTGTACTTTCCGCCGATTCATCCCATCGGTCGACTGAATCGCAAGGGCACCAACAATTCCTTGCAGGCAAGCCCGTCGGATGTGGGAAGTCCGTGGGCCATCGGCTCGGAGGAGGGCGGCCACAAGGACATTCTGCCGCAACTGGGCGATTTGCAAGATTTCCGCCGGCTGTTGGCGAAGGCACGGGACCACGGCATCGAAATCGCCTTGGATATCGCCTTTCAATGCGCGCCGGATCATCCCTACGTCAAGCAGCATCCGCAGTGGTTCAAGCGCCGCCCCGACGGCAGCGTGCAGTATGCGGAGAATCCGCCCAAGAAATACCAGGACATTTATCCGTTTGATTTCGAGTCGTCTGATTGGCGCGCCCTGTGGAATGAACTGAAAAGCGTCACCGATTACTGGATCT
>JAXDQN010000567.1:0-3651 GCA_034667865.1 Gammaproteobacteria bacterium | reverse complement strand
ATCAACGTACGAGCAATGGTCGTGATTCGGAAGGCGCAGTGGCCGCCATTCGGAATTCCGCAGCTTCCGCTGCGACACTACCGCCGACGCCCCTTACGCCGGCCGGCGCTGCGCGGGCGACATCCGGAGTGGCAGCAGACAGTTTGAAGACGTGGCTCCTCGGTCTCGAACTAGTTGAATTCCGCCTGAAACGGATTCAGCTTTGACTGGGGCACAAGCCAATCAGCAGATGCGTAAATCTCGGGCGTAACTAGCCCATTGGGGCAAACTAAAGCGCAATAAGCGATTGATATTATTATCAAAACTAGTATATTAAGAGTCAACTGCTCTAGCAGCTGAGCTAACGGCCCAAACAGAAACCATGCTTCTCAACCACTCTTCTTAAAGGAGTGGGGTGGACGACGGGGCTCGAACCCGCGACAGCCGGAATCACAATCCGGGGCTCTACCAGCTGAGCTACGTCCACCATCGTCTGCCTTTCGAATCAATCTGGCGCGCCCGGCAGGAATCGAACCTGCAACCGCCGGCTTAGAAGGCCGGTGCTCTATCCGGTTGAGCTACGGGCGCTTTAAAATCAGTACTTTACAGCGCCAACGGTAAACTTTCAGGCCGATGCCGGGTGCGTACAAACCGAATCGGAAGGGCGCGGATTATATAGAGTTTTCCGCGTATTTGAAGCGGGATCGGGCTTTTTGGGAATCCGAGGGCCCTACGGGGTTTCGACAGCCAGCCGCAAGCGCTCCAGGGCGCTGTCCCATTGCGAGGCAATCATCTCCAAAGAACGGCGAGCTTCATCCAGCTGGTTGGGCTCGAATTCCCACAGTCTCTCGCGCCCAATTTTGGCATCGCGCACCAGTCCCGCGTCTGCCAGCACCGCCAAATGCTTGGTGATGGCCTGGCGGGTGAGAGCCGTGCCCGCCGTCAGCTGGGTGATGGACATCGCACCGCCGACGCACAGCACCGCAATTAGCTTCAATCGAGTTTCATCGCCTAGCGCGGCGAAAACCGGTACCGACCGTTCGAGCGGTGCCGGTTTCGAAGTCCTCTTAATGCGCAGCGACATATTTCTCGATGTTCACCATCTGCTCTTCCCAACCGCGGGTATTCATACCGAGAACATTCGCGCGTCTCGCCAGCGGCAGATGATCGAATCCCGTCTCCACCACTTTGAACAGCGTTCCGCCCGCTACCTCCTGTAAATCGAGTTCCACCAGCGTAGTGGCCTCAGCCGAATAGTCGACACCGGCTTCGATGGCGGCCGGATGCCAGCGCCAAGATAAATGCCGCTCGGGCTCCACCTTCTCAATCCAAATCTCCATCACCAAATGCTCGTAGCCCTTGTAAGTGATGTTGCCGCTCAAGTGCTGCCCGGCCGCCATCATCGGGCCCGACATCTTCACGCCGAACCAGTCCCCGAATTCCTGCGGGTTCGCTAACGCTCGCCATACTCTGGAGCGCGGCGCCTTCAAAAGGATCTGTGTCTCGATGCGATTCGTTGACTCGTTCATATGCAACCTCTTGGCTGCATATAAGAGCGGCTCTCGCGTACATGCAACCCATTTATTGCATGTAATGCGTCACGGCGACACGCCGGCCGTTTTCGGGTAGAAAGGGCGACAGTTTTCCGGAGGGAACGCGATGTTTTCATACTATCTCGCGCTTGGGGCTCGGGCCCTATCGCGTAACCCTTTGATCACCGCATTGATGATCATTCTGATAGCCGTCGGCGTCGCAGGCTCGGTGACCACCTTCGCCATACTCAGCGCGGCATCCGCCGATCCGCTGCCCACCCGCTCCAAGAACCTGTTCGTCGCTCAAATCGACAATCGCGGCCCCAACAGTCGGGTGACGACTTCCGGCGACCCCGACCCGGAATTGACTTATCGCGACGCTGTCGCGCTGCGCGACGCAAGACTCGGGGCACGCCAATCGACCATCTATCCGATTACTCTGTCCGCGATTCCAGTTGACCCCGTGAAGCATCCCTTTGCTGCCACGGGCTACGCAGTCAACGCGGATTTCTTTTCGATGTTCGGCGTGCCATTCCAATTTGGGGGACCTTGGAACATGACTGCAGACCGAGAAGGCGACAACGATGTCGTCATCGGTAGTGAGGCCAATCAAAAGCTGTTTGAGGGGAAAAATAGTGTCGGGATGGAGTTGCGGCTCGGAGGCCATGCATATCGCGTGTCAGGAGTGCTGCGGAGCTGGAATCCCCTGCCGCGCTTCTACGCGCTCTCCGCGGTGCAAGCCTACAATCCGCCGCCGCAAATATTTGTTCCCTTTCAGCATGCCCTCGACATGAGGATTCCGACCGCAGGCAGTACCTTCTGTGCTTTCAACTATAAAAGCGCGGGCTGGGAAGCCCTGATTCATTCGGAGTGCTCATGGATTTCGCTGTGGGTTGAGCTGCCCGCGGCGGTCGATGTGGCGCGGTTCAATAGTTACCTGACAGCCTATTCGGATGAGCAGCGCAGCAACGGCCGGTTCCAATGGCCATCGAGCGTCAGGCTGCATGATTTGAACGGGTGGCTGAAATACATGCACGTAGTACCCCCGGAACTTCGAATTTCTTTCATCGTCGCGCTGGGGCTTTTGTTGGTATGCGCCATCAACACGGTCGGACTTCTGCTGGCCAGGTTCATGAGCCGCGCGCCCGACATCGGCCTGCGACGGGCGCTCGGTGCGACGCAAGGCGAGATTTATCGACAATATCTGACGGAGGCTGGAGTCATCGGGCTCATGGGCGGGCTACTTGGGACCGCGATGACTTACCTCGGCGTAGTCAGTCTCGGCCTGGTGTTCGAGCCCAAGATCGCCCGAACCGTCCATGTAGAAGCCGCGACGTTAAGTCTCGCAGTTCTGCTCGCTATCGCGGTCGCATTGTGTGCCGCCGCTTACCCCGTGTGGCGTGCATCCCGAATCCAGCCCGGCTGGCAATTGAAGGGCGGGTGAGGCTCATGAATATTCCACTCAGACCCATCCTTTCCGCGATGAGCCGACACAAGGCCACCGTGTTCCTGATCGCCGCGCAAATTGCTTTGACCCTGGCAATCGTTGCAAACGCCGTATTCATCATTGATCAGCGAGTGGCATTCATGTCGCGGCCGACCGGCATCGATGAAGCCAACACCGTCATCGTCGAGAATCGCTGGATGGAAACACTCACTGACGCGGAGGCGCAGTCGAAAACCGCGGCTGATCTTGCGATCCTAAGGCAGCTTCCGGCAGTGTTGGATGCCTATTCGGATTATTCATTTCCCGGTGCAGGACCTGTCGCCGAGGTGTGGGGAATCAATCTCGCCCCTGAACAGGTCAAGCCCACGACCTTTGCGGAGCCTTATTTTGCAGACGATCACGCGCTGGCGAGCTACGGCGTGCGCGTGATTGGCGGCCGCAATTTCACCGCCGGCGAAATGCTTTTCGATGCCCAGATGAGCAAGGCTTCTGCCGGACCCGTTTTGATCACCCAAGACCTCTCCGCCAAATTGTTTGCCTCGGGCGCCGCGCTCGGCAAGATCATTTATGTTGGAGACGTGGCCAAGACCGTGGTCGGCATCATCGCGAACCTTGAGGTGCCGGCGGTGGGCACTCGCTCATTTGCCTACCGCTCTATTTTTACGCCGGTTCGCTACTCAGACCCAAGCGGCA
>JAXDQN010000566.1:0-3720 GCA_034667865.1 Gammaproteobacteria bacterium | reverse complement strand
TACTGCATGGTGTCGTTCGTGGTGATGGGTTTGAGCGTACTGGTGATCAATTTGTTTCTGCCTAAGATGCGCCAGCGCCGCTGGGTGGCCGGCTTCGGCAGCCGCGCGTTCCTGCGGGCGGTCGGCATTGGCTTTTCCGTGGACGGACTCGAGCATTTGCCCAAAACCCCCTGCGTGGTGGTGGCCAATCACGCCAGTTACATCGATGCGCTCGCCATCGTTGCCGCCCTACCGCCGGATTTCGCCTTCGTCATCAAAAAGGAGATGGTCAAGGTGCCCCTGGCCGGACTGTTGCTGCGGCGTTTAGGCTCGCAGTTTGTCGAACGCTTCAATCGCCATAAGGGCGCCAGCGACGCGCGCCGCGTGCTGAAGCTCGCGGCCACCGGTCAATCGCTGATGTTCTTCCCCGAAGGCACCTTCGATGAAAACCGCCGCATCGGCAAGTTTCTCGGCGGCGCTTTCACCACGGCGCTGCGCAGCCGGATGCCGGTGGTCCCGGTGGCGATCCACGGCAGCCGCAATGTGATGCCGCCTGGCGGAATGCAGGTGTACCGGCTGCCGATTCGCGTGCAGATATTGGCAGCCATGAGCGCCGAGGAAGCGCGCGCCCACAGCCGCGAACTGATTGCGCGCGCCGTCGGCGAGCCGTTGGCGCCTTGAATTTTCCGGCGCAGCTATAATAGTGGGCAAACCCCACTACGGAAAACACACGATGAATTCTGATCCCATAGTCATTTTGGGCGCCCAGCGCACACCCGTCGGCGCTTTCCAAGGCGCGTTGACCTCCGTAACCGCCCCGCAATTGGGTGCGGTTGCCATCAAGGCCGCGCTGGCCGATTCAGGGCTGACGCCCGGCGAGGTCGACGAAGTCATCATGGGCTGCGTGCTGTCGGCAGGACTCGGTCAGGCGCCGGCGCGGCAAGCGGCCTTGGGCGCAGGTCTGCCGACCAGCACTCCCACCACCACCGTCAACAAGATGTGCGGCTCGGCGATGCGCGCGGTGATGTCGGGCGCCGATCAGATTCTGGCCGGATCCGCGCAGGTGGTGATTGCCGGCGGACTCGAGTCCATGACCAATGCGCCGTACCTGTTGCCCAAGGCGCGGGCGGGCTATCGCATGGGGCATCAAGAAGTGCTCGACCATATGTTCTACGACGGCTTGCAAAGTCCCTGGGACGGTCAACTCATGGGTTGCTTCGCCGAAGCCACCTCCGAGAAATACAGCTTCTCGCGTCAAGCGCAGGATGAGTTCGCGAGCGAATCGGTGCGCCGCGCCCTGGCGGCCTGCAACAGCGGCGCGTTCGCCGCCGAAGTCGCGGCGGTGCAGACCAAAAGCCGCAAGGGCGACGTGCTGGTCGACAAGGATGAAACACCCTTCACCCTCGACATCACCAAGATTCCCAATCTAAAAGCGGCATTCAAGAAGGACGGCACGGTCACCGCCGCCAGTTCGGCCAGTATTTCCGACGGCGCCGCCGCCGTGGTGTTGGCGCGTCAATCCTTCGCTGCCGCCAAAGGCTTGAAGCCGTTGGCCCGCATACTGGGCTACAGCAGTTTTGCGCGCGAGCCGGAGTGGTTCACGGTGGCGCCGGTGGGCGCTATCAAGAAACTGCTGACCCAGCTGAACTGGCAGGCCGGCGATGCCGATTTGTACGAAATCAACGAGGCCTTTGCCGCGGTGCCGATGGCCGCCATGAAGGATCTCGGCATCGAGCACGCCAAGGTCAACGTCAATGGCGGCGCCTGCGCACTGGGTCACCCCATCGGCGCCACCGGCGCGCGCATTCTCACCACGTTGCTTTACGCGTTGCAGGCGCGCAATAAAAAACGCGGCATCGCCAGTCTGTGCATCGGCGGCGGCGAAGCAACGGCCATCGCCATCGAGCTGGTGTGAGCGACGAGTTGCCAGTCCTTGCGGCGCTTGCCAACGGCGTGGCGCAACTCACGCTGAACCGGCCGCACAAGCGCAATGCGCTGAACCGTGAGACGCTGGCGGCGCTGAGCAAAGAACTGGAGCGCTGCAAGCACGATCCGGGGGTGCGCGCGGTACAGCTCACCGGCGCGGGTAAAGTGTTCACCGCCGGCGCCGACCTCAACGAAATGCAAGCGCAGGCCGATGCCACCGAGGCGCAGAACGTGGAGCACGCGCAACAGTTGGCGCAGCTCCTGGGCGCGTTGTATGCGTTCCCTAAGCCGACGCTGGCGCGCGTCAACGGCGATGGCTTCGGCGGAGCGCTCGGCCTGATCGCCGCCTGCGACATCATCGTCGTTGCCGAAGATGCCAAATTCGCGTTTACCGAAGTGCGATTGGGCATCATCCCGGCGGTGATCTCGCCCTTTGTGCTCGGCAAAATCGGCGAGAGCGCTGCGCTGCGCTACTTTCTCACCGCCGAGGTCTTCAGCGCGGCCACCCTGCAGCAGCTGGGATTGGCGCATCAAGTGGTCGCCGCAGACCGATTGGATTCAGCCTGCGCAGCCATTTTGGCGGAACTGCTGAAAGGCGCACCCGGCGCCCAAGCGGAGGCCAAAAGGCTGATCCGCGAAGGCGTCAATGGGTTGGCCGGCGAGCGGCCGCAAGCAGCCGTGCAGTTGGCTGCACGGCTGGCGCGTCTCCGGGTTCAACCCGAAGCTCGAGAAGGATTCGCGGCCTTCTTTGCCAAACGCAAAGCCCACTGGCGAATCGATTGAATAAGCGGGCATCCGTGCCCCAACCCTGCCCAAATCCCTTGGCCATCCCTGCAAGCGGCGTCCGTGGCCTGTCAACATGGGTGTCCCCAATGAGTAAAGCGACAACCGCGACAAAGCATTTCAGGGTCCGTCCGCCTGGTGGACGACTCCCGGTGCCCCATGGATTGTGATCTACTAGCGGCCCTTTTTTCGAGCCCGGGCCGATTTCAGGTGTAATTCGATGAGTGATGCAGCGCAACGCGATGTCATGGAGTACGAGGTAGCCATCGTGGGCGCCGGGCCTGCAGGTCTGGCCTGCGCCATCCGCCTCAAGCAACTCAAGCCCGATTTAAGCGTTTGCGTGCTGGAAAAGGCCGCGAGCTTAGGGGCGCATTCCCTCTCCGGTGCGGTACTCGAACCCGGCCCCCTCGACGAGCTGCTGCCGGAATGGCGTCAGCATGCGCCGGCAATCTGCGTTCCCGCCGGTAAGGACGAGTTCTTCTTTATGACGCGCCGCGGCCGCATCAAGGCGCCGCTGGCGCCGCCGCAGATGTGGAATCACGGCAACTTCATTACCTCCCTCGGGCAGGTGGTCCCCATCCTGGGTCAGGAAGCCGAGAAACTCGGCGTCGATGTGTTTCCGGGCTTCGCCGCCGCTGAACCGCTGTTCGATGCAGCCGGCGCCGTGAAGGGCGTGCGCATCGGCGACATGGGAGTCGAAAAAAATGGCGGGCCGGGTCCGAACTTTGCGTTGGGTCCGGAGATTCACGCCAAGATCACCATGTTTTGCGAAGGCTGCCGCGGCTCCGCGTCCAAGCAGCTGATCGCCCGTTACCAGCTCGATGCCGGCAAGTCGCCGCAGACCTATGGACTGGGTTTCAAGGAATTGTGGCAGGTACCGCCGGGACGCGTGCAACCCGGACTCATTCAGCACACCTTGGGATGGCCGCTCGACAACGCCACCTACGGCGGCAGCTTTCTATATCACCTCGACAACGACCGCGTGTACGTGGGTTTTGTGGTCGGCCTCGACTACGAAGATCCGCGCTTCAA
>JAXDQN010000565.1:0-5677 GCA_034667865.1 Gammaproteobacteria bacterium | reverse complement strand
ATCTTGCAGCGCGCCGTGCCGGATGATGGGCACGAGTTGATTCTCGTGCCACGTGGCTTCTGCGCCGCGCAGCACTTGCTCAATCTGCGGACCGATGATGGCCCAGACCTCCGCCCAGTGTGGCTGGGCGGGAGCTCCGAGCATCGCAGGATGCTTTTCGGGTCCGAGGGACCGGCTATAGGCATCATTGTAAAAACACAGATGCTCCGGTCCCCAAAAAATGAACATTGGATGCTGAGTCGTCAGGGCGACGCGTAGGGTGGTGCGCAGGCCCTGTGGCCAAGATTTCGGCGGCCCGAGGGAATGACCCATCCATGGAAATTCCCGTATCCGCGAGCCCATCTCGCCTCCCCCAGCCAAAAAGTCCAGTGCGCTCATAATTCTCGTGGTCCGCCGCAGGTCCGTGCGCAGTTTGTTCCAGCCTAAATACTGCTTTCGGCCAGAAGACGCGAATATCGGCTGTGGTCCTTGACTCCTAGTACAAAGGGCGGTCAAGTCCCGCCCTTTAGTCGCATCTTCAAGCCGCTTTCGGCTGCGCTTGCAGCTCCTGCTTGCGGGCAGCGAGCTGACTGCCGAGTTGCTGTAAGTCCATTTTGGATTTCTTGGCTTCTGCAAACATGCCGCCGGGTTGTTCCTCCTCTTTGACATGATGCTTGATCATTTCCGACAGCACCGTCACTTTGGCGTCGAAAAAATCCTCCTCGGAGGACATGCCTTGTATCTCTGCAATCAGCTTCTTGGCGCCGTTGTGTTCGACCACCGCCTCGTGATGCAAATCCTTATCCTTGGTGGCTTGCAAAAAAGCGGGATAGAAAATTTCCTCTTCGATGGTGGTGTGAATGGTCAGCGCCTCGCAAATGTTGTCCGCGAGCTGCTGTTTCTTCGACTTGCTGTTGGACTTTTCGAATTGCGAAAACCATTGTTCGACCTGCCGGTGATCTGCTTTGAGCAGCGCCACTGCATCGGGACTTTTGGAACGAGAAGACGGTTTCTTCGAAGCCATGAGATTTTCCCCTGTGTTGAGTTGGTCGGTCACGAGTGCTAGATGACGATGACCGGGAAGCTGCGCGTATCGGCATTGCACCCATTTTTGTGTGGGATTTCGCGCCGTTGAACTCCAGCGCGCCGCGCGCGTGTTACAAGCCTTATGAGGGACACCGGGAGTAGATCGATTAGCAACAAGCGCTCAGCTAGCCGTAGCCATGTGGTCGGACCGAGCAAACCGCGTTTGTTTCGCGTGCTTGGCCCCGGACTGATTACCGGTGCGGCGGACGATGACCCGAGCGGCATCGCGACGTACGCGCAGGCCGGCGCGCAATTCGGCTATCAGCTCAGCTGGATGATGTTGCTGACGTATCCGTTGATGGTGGCCATCCAGGCGATCAGTGCGCAGATCGGACGGACCACCGGCCAAGGTCTGGCGGCCAATATCCGCAGCCAATATTCCTCCGGATTGCTGCTCGGCACGGTGGCAGTGTTGTTTGTCGCGAACATTTGCAACATCGGCGCAGACTTAGGAGCGATGGCAGAGGCCAGCCGGTTGCTGTTGCCCGCCGTTCCACAGTCCGTGTTCCTGGTTGCTTTTGCGTTTATTTGCGCCGGCGGCCAGATATTTCTGCATCACACGCGCTACGTGTCGCTATTGAAATGGCTCACCCTGTCCTTGTTCGCCTACTTTGCCGCAGTTTGCGTGGTTCACGTGGCTTGGGGTGAGTTTCTCAGAGGCCTGCTATGGCCGCACTTCGCTTTAAGCCAAGAATTTTGGCTGACCGTGGTGGCGGTTCTGGGCACCACCATCAGCCCGTATCTGTTTTTCTGGCAAGCCTCGCAAGAGGTCGAAGACACCAAGACTGAACCGAAGCGGCGGCCTCTGCGACACGATCCGGCGCAGGGGCCGAACGCACTCGCCCGGATTCGCTTGGATACGTTGGTGGGAATGGGGGTGTCCAACCTGGTCGCGCTGGCCATCATGGCAACCGCGGCGGCGACCTTTCACGTCAAAGGAATTCATCAACTCGACAGCGCCGCGCAGGCCGCAGAAGCGCTGCGGCCGATCGCAGGTTCCTTCGCGTTCGGTTTGTTTGCGCTCGGCATCATCGGCACGGGATTGCTGTCGGTGCCGGTGCTCGCCGGTTCGGCGGCCTATGCGCTGGGTGAGGCGCGTCGCTGGCCGGTGGGGCTGTCTCGCCAGCCATCACAAGCGAAGGCCTTTTATGCCACGATTGCCATCGCCACGGTCGCCGGCGCGTGCGCCAATGCCTTCCACATCAGCCCATTAAAGGCATTGGTATGGGCGGCGGCGCTCAACGCCATCGTCGCCGCGCCGGTCATGGCGCTGATCATGCGTCTGGCGGTGAACCCTGAGGTCATGGGTAAATTTAGGGTTGCTCGCAGCTGGCACATCGTCGGTTGGTTGGCCACCGCAGTAATGGGCATAGCCTCGATCGCTTTTTTAGGATCTTTGCTGCGCTAGCTCAAATTCAGCACTTTGGAGCATCCGGTATCGCCATTGTCCTACGCGACCTGGTCACGATTCGCGCTAAACTGCGTGCACCATGATGCTGTCGAAGTGCCCCGGGATCATTGTTGCGCTGATTGTCACAGCCGGCTGCGCGCCGTCTTCCCATGTACTTGTGGGTACCGCCAGACCTCCCATCACAGCCGCTGAAGTCAAGATTTACTCGCGTCCACCGGCCAACTACCAAGAGATAGCGGTGCTGGACGCCTCGAGCAAAAGTGCGTTTGGAACCGGCGGGCAAAAATCGGTGGATAAGGTAATCGAGCGCTTAAAAATTGAGGCAGCGAAACTAGGCGCCAACGGCGTAATCCTAGAAGGCTTTCAAGACGCACAGACGGGATCTATCGGTACCGGTGTGGGTTCCGATTCCTATTCGAACCATTCAGCCGTTGGAGTCGGGGCCGGCGGTTCTCTGGGAATTTATAAAAAGACGGGACATGGCGAGGCCATTTACGTCCCGCCCGAGCGTCAGTAGCCGAATTTGTAGTGAATCTGAGCATAGATTTGCCGCGGATCGTTGTAGTGAAAGCCCCCGAAGGTGAGGCTGTTGTCCACCAGCAAATGGCGGTCGGTGACGTTCAGGATAGTCAGTGAGGCGCTGAGCGCCGGACCGAAGTTCTTGCCTGCGCTTAAGTTCAACTCGGCATGTCCAGGCAGATGACTGGGGGTAGCGTCGCCGTTGGCGAAGCCTGAGCCGTAAGCAATGTCAGCGGAGGCAAACGCCTGCCACGGCAGATTCGCATCGAACCCGATGTTGGCCGTATTGCGTTGGTCGTGGTCCAGCGCAAAGCTGCCGCCAGACGGTTCGAAATCCGTCAGTCCGCCGTTGACGGCGCCGAAGCCATTTGCCGTTTGATTGGAGTAGGTGAGATGCGCCGAGCCCACGCTCCAGAGCTTGGGGGAGCGAATGCTGAGTTCGTTGCCGGCAATGATGGCGCCGTCGATGGTAAGCGGCAAGAAGGCGTTGGAATTGCCGATGTTGTTGTGGTCGAAGAAGTTCTTGGCCGCGGTGTGAAAATGATCGATGTCGACGGTCCATCCACGGATCGGAATAGTCAGGCCGAATTGATATTCCTCATCGCGCTCGCCGCGTAGCGGCAGAAACCCTAAGTCATTGTTCTGGGCAAATTGCAGCAGCGGACCCGCCAGCGTGGTGAGCGGCGGCGCTTGGTAATACTTGCCCCAGAAGCCGCGCAGCAGCCAGTAGCCGCCCGGGAGTTTGATGGTGGCGCCTAAGCGCGGGCTGGTGGCGTTTTCGGATAGATCCCCATCGAAATGCGTTTGGCGTACGCCGCCGGCAAATTGCAGCCATTCGGTGGCCTTGAAGTTGTCCTCGATGTAGGCCGCGACCAATGAACCTGTGGGCTTCAGCCGCTGATTGACGGGCGGCGCATTGCTGCCGTCGTTGAACAGCACGTTGAATGCTTCATCGTCGCGTTGACTGAAGCCCGTCACACCGATTTGCAAGTCATGACGTGACCAGTGCAGGCGCAAGGTTTCCTGGCCGCCGACATAACTCGACGAGCGCTGATCCGTGGTGCTGATGGGAAAATCATTGGCGGCACCATCCAGGTCGGCGCGATTCTGGTGATAGAACAGCGAAGTGGTGAGCGCGGCGTCGGCGTTCAGCTTGCGCACCCAGGAGAGGATCGCAAAGGTGTCGGTCTCGCGTTGCACATCCGCGGCAACTTGCCCGGGCACATTGGGAATGTCGTAATTGTCGTGACGGGCCGAGAGCACCAGACGAAATTGATCATCTCCGGTGGCATTGAAGATCAGGGTGCTGAAGCCGCCGTAACCGCTCTCGGTGTCGTGAATGATTTGCGACACGGGCGTCTGAATACCCAAGTCGCTGCGATTGCCGTTGACACTGGCATAGTAGGCAAAACGTTCAGTGTGGCCGCCGACACTCAAATAATCGTTGGTCTGGGCGAAGTTGCCGGCAGTGGCGATGAGTTCAGCCTGATTGTCGCGCTCGAATCCCGTGCGCGGCACCACATTGAAGATGCCATAGGTGCGATCGCCCTGATCGGCTTGATAGCTGCCGCGCTGCACTTCCAGATAGTCAATGTCCTTGGGGTCGATCTGCGGACCCAAGTTGCTGGCGATGTTGGTGTTGGGTATTTCTACGCCATCGATGGCCCAGGTGGTCTGGTGACCGCCGCGAACATGCAATTGGTCGAGAACCACATAGGCGCCTGGCACGAAGTTGGTGATCATGGCCAGACTGTTGCTGCGGTCCGCTCCGGGCGTGCGTTCGATGTCTTGACGGTTCACGACAGTGGTCGGTGTCGTCGTGTTGGGCACGCTGGTGTCGGCCGCCGCTGTCACCGTGACGCTGTCCAGTGCCGGACCCTTGGCCAACTGAATGTGCGCCACCGGAAACGATCCGGAAGCCACGCTGACCAATTGCGTCGTGGTCGCATAGTCGCTTTGGCTGACCGACAGTACGTAATCCCCGAGCGGCACCGTTATGAAGGCAAATTCGCCGTGATCGTCCGTGGATGCGCTTTGTTGCCAATCGGAGGTGGCCGATTTGAGTTTCACGGCCGCCTGCGCGATGGGCACGTGCTGCGAATCGTGAACCACGCCGCGCACGCTGCCGACGTCGGCGGCGCGCAGCGGAGAGGACCAAGTGAGCGCGGCGGCCAATATCCACGCTATGCCGCTTGCGCGGCGCCATTGAACCAAAGCGCAAGTCGAGGCGGGACGCCTCGCGGATCCTATCGACATATCGATCTCCCGAAAACTCCAAAAACTGCAGACGGCGGATGGCAACGCCATCTCGCGCGACGCTACGTGTCAGTGTGGTTTGGAGTTAGGCAGGAGGGCCGCGCGGCGATTGCGCGCGTTGGGGGGCTTGGAAAAAATCGACTTGAGGTGCGGCGACGGCGAGCGGCGGCGGGCGTTGAACCACCAGGGCAAAGACCGCGAGGGTGGGCAGCGCGCCCAGTGCCGGACTGGAGCCGTACGGACAGCTGCCGTGATCTTGATGGGTCGGTGGACTGCCGTCGGTGTGGTCGCCGCCCGGTTGATGCGACATGTCCATGCCCGCATCCATCGGCATGTCCATCATCGATGCGGGCAGCGGCGCGTAACTGTCGCAGATCACCAGACGAATACTGTGATCCGGCCCGATCATGGGCATGAAGCCGACCG
>JAXDQN010000564.1:0-3489 GCA_034667865.1 Gammaproteobacteria bacterium | reverse complement strand
AGGCTTCTGGGTCCTCGAGCTTGGGCACATCCTCGCGAAAGGTTTTGTTGAAGCCGACGTCAAAACTGCTGCGATCTTCACTCTGCGCAGTTTTGGCTCGCGCGTACAGGTCATAAACCGCCGCTCGGCTCAACCGGGGTCCGTGTTCCGCGCGCAACCGCTCCGAAAGCTGCCTGCGCGATTCGGCGGCGGCGGCGTGCCAGCCCGCAACCAACTGCAGCGCAGAGACACTTTCAAGGTAGCGCTCAGGGTCCGATTCTTCATATACGGGGAGTATTCGCTCGGCGAGGTCACGCATGACAAGATCGAGTTTCGGATCATCGACACTTAAGGGCGCTTTGAACTCGAAATTCGCGGCCTCGGCCATTGCCGGCAAGCACAACGGAATTGCAAAACTGAGGGCTAGACACAGCCACTGCAGAGTCCACTTAGGTCGACGAATGCAAGATTGCGACAACTGGATCATTTCTGCGCTCCAATCGGAGCTGCGGTGCCGACTGATAGCTGCTGCCGCGTAGCCTTGACGAGATGGACCGTCCGCTGAAAGAGTTGCTTCGCCTCACTGGGCGCGCCGATGTAAACGATTCCGGTATCTCTCAATTCATCCGTAAGAATCTCCATCACGAGTTCTAGGACGTCGGGTTCGAGCGTCTGAAACGCCCCCTCGATCAGCAGCCAGGGCGGCTTTTGCAATAGCACCCTGGCAAAGGCAACGGACTGCTGTTCGTCCTGACTCAGTTCGCGATCCCACCGGCGGATCTCATCCAACATCGGCGCGAGGCGCTCCAAGCCCAGCCGGAACAAGGACCTGTTGATGACATCGCCGGGGTAGGCATCGACCTTCAACGGGTACGCCAAAATTTCTCGCAGCGTACCGCTGGGCAAGTAAGGTGTGCCTCTGGGCATGTAAAAGATGGCTTCACCCTCAGGCATTGAAATTGCGCCGGTTCCCCACGGCCAGAGTCCCGCGAGTGCGTGGAATAATTGCGTCTTACTCGCACCGGGCGATCCCACAATCAGCAGTCGCTCGCCCTGTCGGATTTGAATCAGACGTTCGGTCAGCTTGTCGACACTGGCGGGCGAAACGATCTCCAGGTCCTCGATTTGAATCAAGCCCGGCTCTGAGTGCTCATACCGAATGTGCTCAGCGAATCCCGCCGGTCTACCGGTCACCTCTAATGCATGACGAAAATTTGCGACGCGCACTAAGGTGGCGCGCCAGTCTGCAATGGCGCTGAAATTGTCGATAAACCAACGGAGGGATGACTGGGCTTGCGTGAAGGCGCCGGCGGCCATCATCATGCCGCCAAAAGTAACCTTGCCATTGAAGTATAGTGGTGCTGCAACCAGCACGGGCGCCACGAGGGTCACCCAACCAAATCCGGCGGT
Source organism: Gammaproteobacteria bacterium (assembly GCA_034667865.1). GTDB lineage: Bacteria > Pseudomonadota > Gammaproteobacteria > Steroidobacterales > Steroidobacteraceae > Bog-1198. The sequence continues at coordinate 2,100 of JAXDQN010000564.1, read as the reverse complement.
CACCCAGGTCAGATTCGCGTGGCCCAAAACGATGCGGCGGGTGGCGGCGAGCACGCTCAACAGCGTCAACTCAATTCGGTGCCGCTCACCCGACTCTCCCTCGGCCAGTGAAATGTCATCGACGTGCTCATTGACACGAACAAGGGAAAACCGCATGTCGGCCTCGCAGGCATAACGATGCGCGCTGCGTTCGACCAGGGATCGGCCGATCGTATAGCTCATGAGTGAGCCTGCCAACGCATACAAAATGGCCGCCCAAACCATGAAGCCGGGAATAGCGTAGTCACGTTCACCAAAGCGGAATATGAAGCCGCTCGACAACAGCCACAGGACACTTGCAAAAGTGCTGAACAGGATTGCTGCTTGCAGCAGCCCAACCCCCAAATCAGCAGACAATTCACACAGCTTGCGGGTGTCCTCGTGTATTCGCTGATCCGGATTTACTCCCATACTGCCGGAGTTGGCCAGCCAGAAGGCCCGGCGAGGCTGCAGCCATTCATCGAGAAGATTTCGCACGAGACCCTCGCGCAGTCGCATTTCCAACGTCTCTACAAGCCAGCGCTGCGCCACGTTCAAAGCGAGCAGAATCGCCGCAATCACGAAGAACACGGCAAGTTCGACCAGAAAATCATGAATGTCGCGACGCGACAAAGCATCATAGAATGGCTTATTCCAGCGATTCAGCCGAATCTGCCCGTACGCAGTCATCGCGAGGATCACGAATATCCCGAGTATCAGCAGAAGCAGTCTTTTCCCCACGGCAGACGTTGCAGCCGCGCGGACGATGAGCGCCAACTCCTTTCGAAACCCCAATGGCGCCAATTGCCCTGACTGATCAGGGTCTCGTTTGGTGCTCGCCCGCTTGCTATTTTTCAAAGAGCTGCTCTCCTGGTTTGGCGAAGTTGGAAGACTCGAAATTGTCAGACGGGTGATCCGCTCTCCAAGTCACTTGCCTCGTCGCACGTATTCCGGCGATTGAAATTATTGCAACCGTTGCGAACGGTGGGGCCCATTGAACCAGCGCTGATCTTAAAGGAAAAATCAGGTCCATTTCAGTGACGCACTCTACGCTCAAGCTCGGCATCTCATTCGCCTCGCGCGGGGTTTACTCGAAGAACTTTCCTCTTCGGTGACTGATACGGATTCATTTTTGGACAGCCGGAGTGATGCGCCCGAACTGTTCATCCAGCCAATCGAGTGTGTCGCGCGACATTTCGTCGTACCCGCCAAATACTGAGTGCGCGCCGGGGTAAGTCTTGTGTTTTTTCTTGTTGGGCGGACTGCCAAGCACGTTGAACAGCGGTACATGCGCCGTTTCGACCCAGATCGACCGGCTCGCGTTCCAACGCGGGTAAATTCGCGAGATTTCCCGTACAGTAGCAAGACGGTCCCAAGCACCAATAACTTCAAAGACTTAAGACTCTGATGGCCGGAAAGGGCGTTTTCTTGAGCTATGCGTCGCAGGACGCTGCCATCGCGAGCCGCATCGGGGATGCAATGCGGCTAGCGGGGCTCGATGTCTGGTTCGACCAGAGCGAACTGCGTGGCGGGGATGTTTGGGATGAAACGATCCGGCGCCAAATCGCCGAGTGCGCGCTGTTCGTTCCCATCATCTCGAGAACCACCGCATCCAGGCTGGAGGGATACTTTCGCCTGGAATGGACGCTCGCGGATCAGCGGACCCAGCGCATGGCCCGCACCAAGACATTCATCCTCCCTGTTTGCATCGATGACACCCGGGAATCCGGCTCCGATGTTCCTGAGTCCTTCGTCCGTGTGCAGTGGTCGCGGCTGAGCGAAGGCCAGGACCCCGCCCCGTTTGTCGCGCGCGTGAAGAGCCTTCTGGATGCCGAAAGACCATCTGTTCAGCCGCCCGCGCCGGAGAGTTCCCCGGCTGAAGCACGAACCATTGTCTCGCCCCGCATGCTCCTGATCGGCGTGGCCGTAGGAGCGGTGGTCGTAGCGATTCTCGGCTGGTTTGCATCGAGACACTCCCCAGAACAGCCCACCGTGGCCCCTCCCACTGCCGCGTTGCCTCCCGCACCCCCGCCTGCCAGTACGGCGGCGACCGTCTCCGACAGATCGATTGCGGTGCTGCCC
>JAXDQN010000563.1:0-5373 GCA_034667865.1 Gammaproteobacteria bacterium | reverse complement strand
ATGCACGCCGGCTTCGCGGCGCAGCTGACGCTTACGCTTGCTGGGTTTCTTCGTCAGAATATGACGACGGTGGGACTGACCGCGCTTGAAGCCATTCGCTGTTTTGCGAAAACGCTTCGACGCGGCCTTCTTGGTTTTCATCTTAGGCACGTTCGACTCCTGATTTTTTGCCCTGTTCACAAACGCCCCCTCGAAGATCCCGCGATCCTCGTCAAGGCGCCGCTACAGGCGGGGTGACGGACTTTTTACGGTCCGCCGCTCGCTTCTCGAGTGGCGGGACTTGTTACGGTCCGCCGCTCGTTCCTCAAGTGGCAGGACTTGTTACGGTCCGCGCTCACTTCTTTTTGGGCCCGAACACCATGATCATCTGCTTGCCTTCCATCAGCGGATTCTGCTCGACCACCGAATACGGGGCGAGATCCTCAGAAATCCGTGTCAACAGACGACGACCGATGTCTTGATGCACGAGCTCACGGCCGCGGTAACGCAATGTCACCTTGGCCTTATCACCCTCAGTCAGGAAGCGGATGATGCTACGCAGTTTGACCTGGTAGTCCGCCTCTTCCGTACCGGGACGAAATTTCACTTCCTTTACTTGAATCTGCTTCTGCTTACGCTTCGCCGCGTGCGCCTTCTTGTTTTGTTCGAACAAGAACTTGCCGAAATCCATCACTCTGACAACCGGCGGTTCCGCCATCGGCGAGACCTCTACCAGGTCCAGAGTTTGCGAGGTGGCCATTAGCAGCGCTTCTGCGCGTGTCATGACTCCTGCTTGGCTTCCATCCGCTGCAATCACACGCACCGAGGGTGCGGAGATTTCCTCATTGCGCCTAACGCGCTTCGACGTAGCGATACACGATCCTCCTAAACAAGACGGCCGCGGCCCGCGACGTCATCACGAAGCAAGGCGTAGAGCTTAGAAAGCTCCATGGTGCCTAGGTCTTCGCCAGCGCGCGTGCGTACGGACAGGGTGCGTCCCTCCACTTCCCGGTCGCCAGCGACCAGCAGGAAAGGAACACGTTTAATTGTATGCTCGCGGATTTTAAAGCCAACCTTCTCATACCTCAAGTCCGTTTCGACCCGAAGCCCCTGATTTTTCAGGTTTTCCGTCACTTCCAGGCAATATTTGTCCTGGGCGTTGGTAATTCCCATCACTACAGCCTGTACGGGCGAGAGCCAGGTGGGCAGTTTGCCGGCGTGATGTTCGATCAAAATCCCGATAAATCGCTCCAGCGAGCCGAACATCGCCCGATGCAGCATGACGGGGGTGTGCCTCTGGCTGTCTTCCCCAACGTAGTGCGCCCCGAGCCGTAACGGCAGGGTGAAATCCACCTGCAGGGTGCCGCATTGCCAGTCCCGGCCGATGGCATCGCGGAGCACGAACTCGAGCTTGGGCCCGTAGAACGCCCCCTCGCCCGGATTCAGCGTGGTTTCAATGCCGGCGACCTGGCAGGCATGCTTCAGCGCGGCTTCGGCCTTGTCCCAGATCTCGTCCGATCCCACCCGCTTGGGCGGTCGGTCGGAGAACTTGATGCGTACATCGTCAAAGCCGAAGTCGCGGTAAATGCTTAAGATCAGCTGCGTCACGTTCACCGATTCCTCGGTGATTTGATCCGGCGTGCAGAAAATATGCGCATCGTCCTGGGTGAAGGCGCGCACCCGCATCAGGCCATGCAGCGCGCCTGAAGGTTCATAGCGATGCACCTTGCCAAACTCAGCCAAGCGGAACGGCAGCTCGCGATAGCTGCGCAGGCCCTGTTTGAAGACCTGAATGTGGCCCGGGCAGTTCATCGGCTTGATGGCGAATACCCGATCGTCCGGGGTCTGGGTCATGAACATGTTCTCGCCGAAGGTCTCGATGTGACCTGACTTGACCCAGAGCTCGCGGTCCATGATTTGCGGGGTATTCACCTCCTGGTAACCCGCCGCCGTTTGCCGCTGGCGCATGTAGGTCAGCAGCTGCTGGAACAGTGCCCAGCCTTTCGGATGCCAGAACACCGCGCCCGGCGCCTCTTCCTGAAGATGGAACAGATCCAGTTCCTTGCCGATGCGCCGATGATCGCGTTTCTCGGCTTCCTCGAGCCGCGTCAGGTACTCCTTGAGCTGTTTCTCGTTGGCCCAGGCCGTACCGTAGATCCGCTGCAACATTTCGTTGCGCGAGTCGCCGCGCCAATACGCGCCGGCCACCTTCATCAACTTGAAGGCTTTCAGCTTACCCGTGCTCGGCACGTGCGGACCGCGGCACAAGTCCTCCCAACTGCCCTGACCATACAGACTGATGGACTCGCCCTGCGGGATGGCCGAGATGATTTCGGCTTTGTAATGTTCGCCGATGTTCTTGAAGTGGGCGACTGCCTCATCGCGCGGCAATACTCGGCGATGCACTTTCAAGTCTTTAGCGGCAATCTCCGCCATGCGTTTTTCGATGGCCGCCAGATCGTCCGTCGAGAACGGCCGCTTATAGGCGAAATCGTAGTAAAAGCCGTCCTCGATCACCGGGCCGATCGTGACCTGGGCGTCGGGAAACAGCTCCTGCACCGCATTGGCCAACAAGTGCGCGGTGGAGTGGCGAATGATGTCGATGCCGTCCGCGTCCTTGTCGGTCACTATGCTCAAAGACGCGTCATGATCGATTAGCGCCGAGGTATCGACCAGCTTGCCGTCAACCTTACCGGCTAATGCCGCTTTGGCGAGGCCGGGACCAATGCTGGAGGCCACCTCGGCCACGGAAACATCGTGATCGAAGCGTTTTTGACTGCCGTCGGGGAGCGTAATCAGAGGCATAAAGTATCTTATCAAACCGGGTCCGCCACCCTCGTCAAGAGGATGGTGCGCGCTAGTGGGATCGAACCACTGACCCCCACCATGTCAAGGTGATGCTCTACCGCTGAGCTAAGCGCGCTTGAAGGGCGCGAAAGATACCGGATTTGGCGCCTTCAGGCAAAAATCACTCGGCGGCCGCCGGGTCCGCCGGAACGTCGATCGGCCTGTGCTCGGGCTTGGTAGCGAACTTGAAGACGATTTCGCCCAGCGTGATGACATCCCCATCGCTCAAGACATGCCGGGTCACTTTGCGGCTGTTGACGATGACACCGTTGGTGCTGTTGAGGTCCTCGATGATGGCCTCGCGAGTGCCCAACACCACCAAGGCGTGATGACGGCTCACGGAGCTTGAATCGATCTGCAATTCGCAGGTCGATGCCCGGCCGATTCGTGTCCGGCGCGCCAGGGCATGGCTGACATTGCGGTCGCCATCGATGCGCACGAATTCGGGCTGCCAGTCCGGCGCCTGCGGCGCCAACGGAACCGCAGGCGCGGCAGGAACCGATCCTAAGCGCTCCATGCTGGTCTGGATGCGACCCAGCGCATTGGCATTATTGCTTTCGCTGCGCTCGAGCCGGCGGATCAAGAATTCACGCTCCTCGAGTGCGCCCTTGGTGCGCTCCAGCACTGCGCCGAGCTTTTTGTTCTCTTCCGTCAGCGTGTCGATTTGCGCAGCCTTGGCCGCCACCTGCTCCTTCAAGCGCGCGACATCGGCCTCGATCACCTCGATCGGTCGGCGCGCCTCACGCAGATGCGCCATGAGCACCGTCATTTCCTGTTCCGAGGCATGGGCGTCGGTCTGCAATTCGGCGATCTTGGCCGCGTGCTCGCTGTGCAGCCTGGCGATTTGCGCCGCGTGCTCGGCCGTGCCGCGCTCGGCCGCCGCCAGCATTTCCGTCACGCGATGCACATCGCCACTGGCCGCGGCACGCGCTTCGTTCAAGGCTTTATCACGCGCGGCGAGCTCCGCGGTCAGCCGCGCGCACTGAGCTTCCATGGTGGAGAGCTTGCCGGTCACTTCGGCGTGCGTGGATTCGCGCTGTTTCAGGTCCCGGGCGTGCTCAGCCAACGTGGCGGCATGCGCGGCCGCGGCACCCTGTAGCTTCTCGATGGCTGCGGACTGCTCGGCAATTTTTGCTTCCAGCTTGACCCGATGGTCGCGGCCGTTATCGGCAGCGCCGGCGCGGGCATCGAGTTCCCGGAACAGATTCTGATCGAAGCCGGCGCGCCATTCGCGGCTGCGCAGCAGCTCCAAATACGTCGTGGATTGCGTCTTGATCATGCTCAATTCGGAGCGTGTGCCGGTGAGTTCGGCTTCGTGCCGCTTCAGCTGAGCGGCCAGCGTCGAGGCGCTCTCCTGGGTCGATTTAAGGTCTGCAGACACGCTTGCCAGCTGCGATCGCGTGCCGGCCAGTTCCGTCTCCAATTGAGCGCTGGTTTTTTCGCGTGCTTGCAGCGTGGGCAGCACTTTGCCGTGTTCCGCTTGCAGGGCGGCGAGCTGTGCATCGCGCTCACCGAGAGAGTGCAGCACTTGAGCGACGGTCGCGTCGCGCGCGGACAATGAATCGCGCAATGAAAGCGACTCTCCGTGATGGCGATCCGAATCTCGCAGCGCCTCCTCCGCGCGGGTACGGGCCGCGTCAATGGCGACGCTCTTGTCAATCAGCGCTTTCTCTTGCTCGCGGCTCTTGGTCTTTTCAGCCTCCAGAGCGGCGCGCAATCCGGCGATATCGCGTTCCAGCGCGGTGATCCGCACAGCGGCCGCGGACTCCGCCTCGCGGGATTTCTGGAAGGAGCGGTTCAGGGCCTCGTTTTCTGCGCTCTGGCGCGAGATTCGCTCCTCGACCGAGCGGACGCTTTCGGCCAGTGACGGTAGGTCGATGGTCGATGGCCGCACGAAGTCGACCGACACGGGCGCCAGAGAGTGCTCCATGCGCACGGCGTCATCGCCAAAATCGCCGCCCAACTCGACGCCCTCCAGAATTGGCAATCTGTCGGTTCTGTCGAGATCGACGTCTTGCTGAGTTCCGTGTTCCATAGCCATGGGAATCCCCTCGCCTATCCGGCGCGTGAACTCGGCACGCCAAGCGCCGAATTGCGAAGTTTTTGAATCTGGTCTCGTACCCGTGCGGCCTGCTCGAATTCCAGGTTGCGCGCCAACTTTGTCATTTCCGCCTCGAGCTTCTTGATGCGTTTCAATGCCTGTTCCGGCGGCAACGCGGCGAAGTCCCCGGACGCATCGATGCGCTCGTTTTCCTGGACCGAGCGCGCGCCTTCCATAACATCGGCCACCGCCTTGACGATGCTGCGCGGCGTAATGCCATGGGCGGTATTGAATTCCACTTGCTTACTGCGGCGCCGATCGGTTTCGGCGATCGCGCGGTCGATGGATCCGGTGCGCACGTCGGCATACAGAATCGCCTTGCCCTGCACATAGCGGGCGGCTCGGCCGATGGTTTGGATCAGTGAGCCTTCGGAACGCAGAAACCCTTCCTTGTCCGCGTCCAAGATCGCGACCAACGACACCTCAGGCATGTCCAGTCCTTCGCG
>JAXDQN010000562.1:0-3438 GCA_034667865.1 Gammaproteobacteria bacterium | reverse complement strand
AATCGGAAAAAACCGATCGTTGGGCGGATAGACGCCGATTACGCCCAGCGTGCCAGCCTTTGCAAGGGCTGCCACGGCCCAGTTGAGCACCTGGGTGGGTGCGTTGCCGGGAACCCAATTCCGGCCTTCCTCGTGCCGCTCAGGCGTAATCTCGCGGCTCTCGGACTCCGCCTGTTCTTTCTCGTCTGCTGAAGCGGCCGGGCCGCTGTCCGGATGTTGCGCATCGACACCGACTGCATCGATCACCCGATCCACGCCAATGCCTCCCGTCAGCGCCATGATTGCTTCGACGGGATCCTCGGCGTCGAAGTTGATAACCTCGGCGCCGAGCGAGCGCGCGCTGTCGAGTCTGTCCTGCAGGCGATCCACCGCGATCACGCGTCCTGCGCCCATCTGAAATGCGCTCGCAATGGCGAACTGCCCCACCGGCCCAGCTCCAAAGACGGTTACCGTATCCCCGAGAGAGACCTCTGCGAGTTGCGCGCCGAAGAAGCCGGTCGGATAGATATCGGACATCAGAATGGCGCGATCGTCGTCGATACTATCGGGCAACTTGATCAGGCTCGCATTGGCGAACGGCGTGCGCGCGTATTCCGCCTGCAAGCCGTTGACGGGACCAGTCGATTTCGGGCCACCGAAAAATGCAGTTCCGGCGCTGGGGCCGTTCGGGTTCGCTACGTCGCACTGGGCCGTGTAGCCGAAGCGGCAATACGAACAAAAGCCGCATGAAATGGTGGATGGAATGAGCACGCGATCACCTCGCCGAATATTGCGTACGCCCTTGCCCACCTCCTCCACTATGCCCACACCTTCGTGACCCAGGATCGTACCCGGCACCATGCCGCCAAGCGTGCCACGAATCATATGCAAATCCGTGCCGCAGATCGCGCTCGACGTGAGTCGTACGATGGCGTCGTTGTCCTGCTGTAAGGTGGGGTCGGCAACGGTTTCAAGTGAGATATCGCCAATTCCTTTGAAGACGACTGCTTTCATCGCGGGCTCCTTGGGTGAGGTTCATGTCCATGTGGATATCGATAGCAACGGCTGCGCCTGAGCGTTGCCCTTTCGCAACCCCGAAAAGGAAGACGTTGCCAAGCGGGTCCACCGTTTGCTGCATTCGATCGCAAATATTACTTACGTCTCGGCGGCCATGATGGAAATGCCACCGTGAGTCTCAACGATCGCATACTTGACCTGATGCAGATGAGAAATTCCGCGTTGGCGCATTTCGGCGAGTACATCGCCTTTGTAGATACGCATTTGACGCAGCCGGCGTTCGTCCCACTGCCCATTTGCATAGACGATCGTCGGCGTCCCTTCCGCGATCCGCCCCAACCCCGGCCACCGCGTCTTTGCCGTCGATACGAAAATGTGCAGCAGCGCAATCGTGCTCACTGCGACCAATGCGGCGGTGATCGATTGATCGCCCGCAAGCACCGCTTGGCTCGAAAGGCCGCCAAACAGGAACATGATTCCCATGTCGAGCGGTGTCATCGTGCGGCTAACCCGATGCGTCGTGATCCGAAGCACGATCAAGAGAAACACGTAAGCGCCTGCCGATCTTAGGATGATGTCCATGGTGGAAACAAAAAAAGAGAAATTTATGCGCTTTTCATTCAAGGCAGCACAGCCTGACTGAGTGCGAACCGGCCGTCGCCGATGCGTAAGGTTGAGTGCACCAAACCGAATCTAAACGGTGACATCTTGAAGTCGAGCGACGCGCCGTTCGCGCGGTCAACGTCGAAGAGATAGGTAACGCCATCACGGGCAGCCTGAACAACAATCGGCGTGGGACTGACGCTATCGATGGCGACGCTGTCGAGGAGGCGCCGGTCCAGATGCACACTGACCACCCCGGTTGCACCCTTCGCGAGGCTTACGCGCATCCAACTCGAGCCATGATTGCGGACGATACGTTCGTAACGGATCTGCTGTTCGCGCGCACTATCGATATAGCCGGTGGCATGGCTGAGCGCACCGGAGCCGACTGCGCCAGCCAGTGCCGCGAGGCACAGCAGCGAAAGAATCGTGATAACAATGGTCTCGCCTACCCTCCATCGACGGTCGAAGTTTTCATGCAGCTCGAGGTCCAGATCGAGATCATCGGGCAAATCCATGGTGGTGTTCCGCGGGTTGGTTCGGGAGACGCAGCGCAAACGGTGTGCCGGATCGGACATTGATGGAAGCTGTTCCCCACGAAGACGGTCCCTTGCTTCGAGGAAGCTCTCGCCTTGTGCGCTCGTTACTATGGTGCCAGGGCTTCCGGTAACAATCTCGGCTAAGCTTGCCAATCGGACTCGCCAAGTTGTGGCGAATGTCGGCGACGGCGAAGTCGCAATGCGCTTGGCGGAAAAGACGACGGCGGTACCCCCACGTGCGATCGCACTCGCCTGTTTGTCCCGACCCCTGTAATACTCGCCCCGAGACTGCTCTCTACGGAGAATCGATCTTTTATTGACTGTCAACATTTCCGCGAGCGAATTGTTAAATCCTTCAAAGCAGTACGAATACCCGGTTCGCTTGACGGAAAAAATAAATGTGGCAGTCCTCACTCTGTTTAATCGCTTCCCAACGAGCATCGTGATAGTCCCCTCCCGCCAAGAATGGAGCGCCCATATGGGTTTGCTCACCCGATATGCGCGATCGTCTGGCAGCCACCATTCGCGCTCGCCGTTGCCGGGGTCCTCACCATCATGTTGCTCCAGGCGCAAGCCTTGCCGGAACGACCTTTATTGGTCTGCAGGAAGTCGTCGGCGCGATCGTGTTCACCGGCGGTCCTTGGTTTATGTACGAGTGGAAAGAAAAGAAGCTTCATCTGGATGGTTCGAACCAGCGATCACACGATGCTTGGCGAGATCCGCGCCATGCTGAATCGGTTGCTCGACGGTGCCGCTTATCAGCAAGCGATCGAAACGGAACAGCACGCTTTTATGGACGGCGAATCCAAGACCTCCGCGCGCGGGTAGGAGCTTTCATGCCGCCTGAATAACAGGACGGCTAAGCGCTCAGCAAGTTTTCTCGCCGAGCTGAATCGGAACTCCGACGAACGCGGACCCCGGGTCCGCGTTTTGCACGTTTCGGGCGACATCATCCGTTGCCCGACCGCCATGTCCGATACTTTTGCTCGACCACTCGTGATATCGCCGCATTTCGACGACGCCGTCTTCAGTTGCGGCGCGATGCTTGCCGCTCATCCAGGAGCAGTCGTTTATACCGTCTTCTCCAGTTGCCCCACCTCTGACGTCACGACAGACTGGGACCGTCATTGCGGATTCGATAACGCCGCCCACGCAATGCGTGAACGCTCGCGCGAAGATGACCGCGCCCTCGATCTCCTCGCTGCGATGCCCGATAGAGGCAATTTTCTCGACGCGCAATATGTTCCGTTTGCACCGCCTGCGCATGCTCCCACCCAGGACGCGATTGCCCAGGCACTCG
>JAXDQN010000561.1:0-3817 GCA_034667865.1 Gammaproteobacteria bacterium | reverse complement strand
ACTTCGCATGTGTTCTCCTTCTATCCCAACTCCGCCGACGGCTTCAATGGGAATTTCGGTACCACGAACCTGGCAGATAACCACCGCAAGGTTGACATCGACCAATACGCATTGTTCAGCGATGTGTCCTATCTGTTGCTGAATACATTCAAAGTGACTGCCGGCGCGCGCTACTACCTGTATCACAGCAATTCGGTCACGAGTGTCAGCGGAGTTTCCGCCAACGGCACCAGCGACCCGTTGCTTGGCCTTGCGCAGAACTCCGGGGTGACTCCGAAGGTGGATCTCGCGTCGGGAGAGCGTCTCCTGGACGTTCCCCAATTCACCGCCAACACAAGTCTCAGCTATAGGCAGCGACTGAATGATCGTATGAATCTGGTCGCGCGCGTGACCAACAGCTACGTGGATTCCATTCAGGACATCACCTTTACCCGCAATTCGCTGCCGCCGTATGATTTGGTGGGACTTGGAGAGTCGGTACTGTCGCCGGCGGCGATCTCGTTGATCAGCGACTATTTTCCGCCGTCGCGCCGGGGCATGGCGGTCTGGTGCTTTCTGAGCGGAATCGCGATCGGCATCGGCGCGTCGATTCTGATCGGCGGTGGCGTACTACATCTTGTCGAAATAGGAGCAATGGTTGGCACGCCGTTAGCGAGTCTCGCGCCATGGCGCATGGTGCTGTTGTTGATCGGTGCGCCAGGCCGCCACACGCCGAGCGACGTTGTATGTGGTCGCGCCAATCTATCTCGTCGTGGCGATGGCATCGCTTGTGGACAACGCCGTCGGCGCGTGGGCGCCGAGTTTGCTGATACGCAACTTCGGCCGCGACCCGGCGCAGGTCGGAGTACAGCTCGGCGTGTGCATGGTCGCGAGTCTCTCGATACTGCCGGTGGCCGCAGCCTTGAATTCGTCCCAGCTCGTCGTCGTAATGGCCGCTGTGCCGCTGTATTTTGCCTTGTCCGGAGTGGTCACGGCCTGCGGCTTCGGACCGACGTCGGTGGCCCTTGCCAGCACGCAGATTTTCGGAGCGGCGGCGGGGCTGGGGCCGGCGATCGCTTTCACCGCGGGGTTAGGCTACGTGCTCGCGGTGGCGGCACTCGTCCTGGCCTTCACGTCGGTCAATCACGCCAAGTCTCTCAAATCATCCGATCTATTACTTTGAAGTGCTTGCGCGCGTAAGCCAATAGCTCAGCATCGGTGGGATGATCGGCGCTCTCAACCGCGACGATGAGCCGCCCGATGTCTGGGTGCTTGCCGCGTACAAAGCCGGCAAACTCGTCTTTCGCCTGCGCAGGTCCGATCACCAAGATTTCACGTACGCCGGCCAGGGTCTTAACGACATCCGCAAAAAACTCATGATCTAGCGGGGGCTTGTGATGATCGAATGATCGTGAGTCATGGCATTTCCTCTGTGAAGTAGGCCAGCATGTTACTCGCAAGGAGCGTTCTTCAGCTGACTCGCGGTGACGCGTCAAGTGCAGCCTCATCATGCGCCCCAAATGACAGACGAATCTGACACTGTCTTACTGCCGACGCCCACTAGATACTTGAACCAGGAGCGGCGTCAAATCGCCGCCACGCGCCGTACCTCGTGGCTTGAAGGGACGCGCCCATCCGCTCCCTGGCGTTTGATTGACGCTGTCTATCGTAGCAATCGAAAAGATCGACAGCGTCACACTTGGCGCAGGACTATAGTGTCTGCACCTTACTAGGCGGGAGTCATCACGTGAGCAACTCAACAGAAGCAAAGTGTCCCTTCAATCACACGTTTGGCGGCGGCACATCGAACAAGGACTGGTGGCCGAAGCACTTGCCGCTCGACCTGCTGCATCAGCATTCCTCCAAGTCCGACCCGATGGGCGCCGATTTCGATTATGCCAAGGAGTTCAAGAGCCTCGACTTTGGGGCGCTGAAAAAGGATCTTGCGGCGCTCATGACGGACTCTCAGGACTGGTGGCCGGCTGATTTCGGCCACTACGGTCCCTTGTTCATCCGCATGGCTTGGCACAGCGCCGGCACCTATCGCATCGGTGACGGCCGCGGCGGCGGCGGTCGAGGTCAGCAGCGCTACGCGCCGCTCAACAGCTGGCCTGATAACACGAATCTCGAGAAGGCGCGCCGTCTGCTGTGGCCGATCAAGCAGAAATATGGCCGAAGGATTTCCTGGGCCGATCTCATGATACTCACCGGCAATGTCGCCCTCGAGACGATGGGATTCAGGACTTTCGGTTTCGCCGGCGGTCGCCCCGACGTTTGGGAACCCGATCACGATGTCTCCTGGGGCACCGAGAAAGCGTGGTTAGGCGCCGATACGCGTTACTCCGGAGAGCGGGAACTCGCCAATCCGCTGGGCGCCGTGCAGATGGGCCTCATCTACGTGAATCCGGAGGGTCCGAACGGCAACCCGGATCCCGTCGCCGCGGCCCGCGATATCCGCGAAACCTTTGGGCGCATGGCGATGAATGATGAAGAAACGGTGGCGCTGATTGCCGGCGGCCACACCTTCGGGAAGACTCACGGTGCGGGCCCTGCGTCACACGTCGGCTCGGATCCGGAGGCCGGTGACATCGAATCGCAGGGCCTCGGCTGGAAGAGCACCTTCGGCACGGGCTGGGCGGGAGATGCCATCACCAGCGGCCTTGAAGTCACGTGGACGACTACGCCCACTCAATGGAGTAACGACTTTTTCAAGAACCTGTTCGGCTACGAGTGGGAGTTGACTAAGAGCCCGGCCGGTGCCCACCAGTGGCAGCCGAAGAACGGCGCAGGCGCAGGCACGGTGCCTCACGCGCACGACAAGTCGAAGCGCCGGGCGCCCTCGATGTTGACGACAGATCTTGCGCTGCGACTCGATCCTGCCTACGAGAAGATCTCGCGTCGCTTCCTCGAACAACCTCAACAGTTCGCGGACGCCTTCGCGCGCGCCTGGTTCAAGCTCACCCACCGCGACATGGGTCCGCGTGCCCGCTATCTCGGTCCGGAGGTCCCCGCACAGGAACTGATTTGGCAGGACCCGATTCCCGCGGTGAATCACAAGCTGATCGACGTGCAGGACATTGCTGCCCTGAAAGCCAAGATTCTGGGGTCGGGGCTAACTGTGTCGGAACTCGTTTCAACCGCATGGGCGTCGGCGTCCACCTTCCGTGGCTCCGACAAACGCGGCGGAGCCAACGGCGCGCGTATTCGCCTGGCGCCGCAGAAGGACTGGGCCGTCAATCAGCCGACCCAGCTTGCGAAGGTCCTCAAGGTGCTGGAAGGAATTCACGGCGAATTCAACAAGGCGCAGAGCGGCGGCAAGCAGGTGTCGCTCGCCGACCTGATCGTTCTCGGCGGTTGTGCCGGGGTCGAACGGGCGGCGAAGAATGCCGGTCAAAGCATCAGCGTGCCGTTTACGCCCGGACGCATGGACGCTTCGCAACAGCAGACCGACGTGGAATCCTTCGCGGTGCTCGAGCCGGTGGCGGACGGCTTTCGCAACTTCCAGAAAACGCGTTTCGCGGTTGCAGCAGAGGCGCTGCTGCTCGACAAAGCGCAGCTGCTGACGCTGACCGCGCCCGAGATGACGGTGCTGATTGGCGGCCTGCGCGTGTTGAACGCCAACGTTGGGCAGAGCAAACACGGCGCCTTCACCAAGACCCCGGAGGCGCTGACCAACGATTTCTTCAAGAATCTGCTCGATATGGGCACGCAATGGACTGCTACATCGGAGACGAAGGAACTATACGAAGGTCGCGATCAAAAGAGCGGTGAGCTGAAGTGGACGGCGACGCGCGCCGACCTGGTGTTCGGCTCCAACTCTCAGCTGCGTGCCCTCGCC
>JAXDQN010000560.1:0-5469 GCA_034667865.1 Gammaproteobacteria bacterium | reverse complement strand
GCAATGACCGCGGCGGCGAGAAATATAGCGATCTGCGCCAACAAGCTCATACTATTTCTCCTTAGATCTCCTGTGAGAGCCTAGCATTATGTATCGCCAAAGCATTCAATTTCCGGTCAAGGACGCGGCGCTGCGCGAGGACGTGCATGCGCTCGGGGACTTGATCGGACAGACGCTGCGCGATCAGGGCGGGGAGGAATTCTTCCAGCTGGTCGAAGGCGATCGGCTTGCGTCCATCCTGCATCGCGAGACATCGCCCGGCGAAGCGTCGCCCGGCGAAGCGTCGCGCGCATCGGATTTGCAGACCCGGGTAGAAGGCCGTTCCGCGGCGTCGGCCACCGACCTGACGCGCGCTTTCTCCACCTGGTTCATGGCGGTGAACACCGCAGAAAAAGCCCATCGCGTGCGCCGCCGGCGTGAATATTTGAACGACGCGCGCACCATGCAGCCGGGCGGCATTGCCGATTGCATCGCGCGGCTGCAAAGCGATGGCCTGTCTTTGGAGCAGACGCTGCTGCTGATCGCCTCGATGAGCATCGAGCCGGTGTTCACCGCGCATCCGACCGAATCCACGCGGCGCACGATTCTGCGCAAGCAGCAGCAAATCGCGCACGATCTGCTGGATCGGATGAACCCCACCTCCACGCGTGCCGAGCTGGCGACGCTGTGGGCGCGCGTGCGGCTGGAAATCAGCAGCATCTGGCAAACCGAGGAGCATCCTCGCGAGGGCTTGACCATTGCCGATGAGCGCGAGCACGTGCTGTTCTATCTGATCGACATCTTGTATCGCGTCGTGCCGGTGTTCTACGAAGAAATCGAGGCTGCGCTCGCCAGCGCCTACAACGTGCCGGTGGAATCGCTGAATGTTCCGAACATCGTGCGCTTCGGCTCATGGGTGGGCGGCGACATGGACGGTAACGCCGACGTGCATGGCAAGACCATCCGCGAGACGTTGCATCGCCAGCAGCAGCTGATCGTCTCCACCTATTTCAAGGAATGCGGCGTCATCGCCGAGTCCTTGAGTCAGAGCGCCAACCGGGTCGGGGTCAGCGAGGCTTTGAGCGCGCGCATCGATGCCTACAGCGCTATTTTGCCCGGCGCGCAGACCATCGCGCCGGCACGCCACGACCGCATGCCCTATCGCATTTTCTTTGGCCAGGTGGGCGAGCGGCTGAAGGCGACTTATGAGGGTCGTCCGAACGCCTATCAGAACCCCGATGAACTGCTTTCGGATATCAAGTTGGTTGCCGTCAGCTTGATTGAGAATCGCGGCCGCCATGCCGGCTATTTTCTGGTGCGCCGCTTGATACGCCGTGTGCGCACGTTTGGTTTTCATTTGGCGACGCTGGATGTCATCCAGCATGCGCATGTTCACAATGAAGTGATCGGCCAGGGATTGGACGTTGCCAGCTGGGCGGCGCTGCCGGCGGCAGAGCGACTGCGTCAATTACGCGATCTGCTGGCCCGCGATCAGGGGCCGAGCGTGGCCTTCGACGCGGTGGGCCGCCGCAGCCTGTGGGTGTTCGAAGCCATCGCCCAGGCGCGCCACAAATTCGGTGGCCATGCCATCGGGCATTACATCGTCAGCGGCGCTCAGGGACCCGAGGATGTGCTGGCAGTGTTGTTGTTGGCGCGATGGGCCGACATCACCGATAAACGCAGCGGCGAAACGCCGCTCGACGTGGCGCCGCTGCTCGAATCCATCGAGTCGTTGGAAACTGCCGGCTCAGTATTGGCGGCGCTGCATCAGGAGCCGGCGTACGCCCAGCATTTGCAGGCCCGGGCCAATCGCCAGATGGTGGTCATCGGATATTCGGACAGCAATAAACAGGGCGGTATCGCGGCCTCGCGCTGGGCGTTGCAAGTGGCGCAGGTGCAGCTGCTGGAAGCTGCCCGGCAGGCAGGAATCGAACTGATGATATTCCATGGCCGCGGCGGCACTCCGGCGCGCGGCGGCGGCCGCACCGAGAACCTGGTCGAATCCCTGCCGTCGGGTGCGATGCACGGCGCCTTGCGGTTGACGGAGCAGGGCGAGGTGGTCAGTCAGAGTTATGGCCTGCGGCCGATTGCCATGCGCACCTTGGAGCGGACTTTTGCCGCGGTGGCGCTGGCCAGCGCCCATGCGCACAGTACGCCGGCGGTCGCTGCCGATCAGCGTGCCGCCATGCATACCCTGGCTGCGGAAAGCCTCAAGAGTTATCGCGGCGTGGTGTTCGGCAGTCCGCAATTCTTCGAATACTTTCGCGCCGCCACTCCGCTGGATGTGATCGAACGCATGCACATCGCCGCGCGCCCCGCGATGCGCAGCGGCTGCGACGGGGTGGAGTCCCTGCGCGCCATTCCCTGGGTGTTTGCCTGGACCCAGAGCCGGCACATGTTGCCCGGCTGGTTTGGGGTCGGCAGCGGCCTGCAAGCCGCGATGGCGCAGCACGGCGCAGAAGTCTTCAGCCGGATGTTAAAAGAATGGCCATTCTTCGCGCACTTGCTCGATGACGTGGAGGCGATGCTGGCGCGCACCGACATGGAAATAGCCAGCCATTACGATCAATTGGCGCCGCCGCCGCTGCGCGAGCAGGCCAAGCCCATCGCCGCAGAATATGCGCTGACTGCAGAAATGGTATTGCGCCTGCGCGGTTCGAGCGTATTGCTGGACAGCGACCCCACGCTGCAGCGCTCCATCGCACTGCGCAATCCCTATATCGATCCCATGCACCTGATGCAGGTGGACCTGCTGAAGCGCTGGCGGGCGACGTCGCGCCAAGATCCGGCATTGTTCGCTGCTCTGCGCGCCACCATCAGCGGCATCGCGCAAGGGCTGCAGGCAACCGGCTGATCAGCACTCCGGCACGTTCACGGCGAGGCCGCCCTGCGAGGTTTCCTTGTAGATAGTGGACATGTCGAGTCCGGTTTGCCGCATGGTGTTGATGACTTGGTCCAGCGACACCTTGTGCGAGCCGTCGCCGCGCAATGCCAGGCGCGCCGCGTTAATGGCTTTCACCGAACCCATGGCGTTTCGTTCGATGCAGGGGATTTGCACCAGTCCGGCCACCGGGTCGCAGGTCAGCCCTAAATTGTGCTCCATGCCGATTTCAGCGGCGTTCTCGATTTGCTCATTGCTGCCGTTGAGCGCCGACACCAGGCCGCCGGCGGCCATGGAGCACGCCACGCCCACCTCGCCCTGGCAACCCATCTCGGCGCCCGAAATCGACGCATTTTGCTTGTACAGCATGCCGATCGCGCCTGCGGTGAGCAGGAATCGAATCACGCCGGAATCGTCGGCGCCCGCCTCGAAGCGCCGATAGTAATGCAGCACCGCCGGCACGATGCCGGCAGCGCCATTGGTCGGCGCCGTCACCACCTGGCCGCCCGCGGCATTTTCTTCGTTGACGGCCAACGCAAAGGCATTGACCCAATCGAGCGCGTGCATGGGACTGCTTGGGTCGCCGCCCATCAATTGCCGGTAGAGTTTAGGCGCGCGCCGCCGCACGCCGAGCACGCCCGGCAGCAAGCCTTGAGCTTCGAAACCGCGTCGCACGCACTCCTGCATCACCTGCCAGATGCGCAGCAGGCCCGCGCGAATTTCCGAATCGCTGCGCCACGTGCGCTCGCGCGCCATCATCAACTCGTGAATCTCCAGTCCCTGAACTTTTCCATGCTCCAATAATTGGTCGCCGGAGTTGAATTCGAACGGCGGTTGCAGCCGCGCGGCGCCCGGCGCGACTTCCGCGCCGGCGCGAATGATGAAGCCGCCGCCGATGCTGTAGTACTCCTCGCGCGCCAGCACCTGCTGCGCCGCGTCGTGCGCCGTAAAGCGCATGCCGTTCGAATGGCCAGGCAAAACCTGGTCCGTGTGGAACAGCAGATTCAGCGGCTCATCGAAATCGATCTCGTGCTTGCCGAGCAAGCGAATGCGCTTGGCGATGCGGATACGCTGCAGATTAGGCTCGACCATGGCCGAATCTATGGTGTCCGGGCTCATGCCCTCCAGGCCGAGCAGAATGGCGCGATCGGTGCAGTGACCGCGGCCGGTCAGCGCCAAGGAGCCATACAGCTGCGCCGAAATCTGCGCGGCGCGATCCAGCAGGCCGCGTACTTCGAGCAGTTCGACGAAGTCGCGCGCCGCATTCATCGGTCCCATGGTATGGGAGCTGGAAGGACCGATGCCGATCTTGAAAACATCGAAAACGCTCAAGCTCATGCGCTGCAATCACCTCGTGGACACAAACCCCCATGATACGCCGACCGACAATCCGGCGTCCTCGCACAAGTGTTAAACTGGCGGGACAAGTATTTTTTGGCTGGCCGACATTTCACGGAGTGTTTCATGACTCGTTACCCCTTCGTTCTAGCGGCGTCGCTGATCGTGACGCTGGCAGCCGTGGCAGGCGTGAATCGCGCCGTTGCGGCCGGTATTCCCGCCAACATAAAGGCGGCCGTCGCCGATAGCGCTCGTCCCGACGCCGACAAGCAGCGCGATGCAAATCGCAAGCCGGCAGAAACACTGGCGTTTGCCGACGTAAAATCCGGCGAGCAAATCGCCGAATTGATTCCTGGCGGAGGTTATTTCTCGCGTCTGTTCAGTAAGTCAGTGGGACCCAAGGGTCATGTGTTTGCGTTGGTGCCGCCGCGCCCGGCGAACGCGCCCGCCGATGCCCCCGATCGCAACGCGCCGATCAAGGCGCTGGCCGCCGATCCGAATTATTCCAATCTCAGCGTCACGGAACTGGCCATGGGCAAAGTGTCCACCCCGGCGCCGGTGGATCTGGTGTTCACGGCGCAGAACTATCATGACCTGCACAACGTGCAGACTTTGGACGTGGCGAGCTTCAACAAGTCGGTTTTTGATGCATTGAAACCCGGCGGCCTGTATGTAATCTTGGATCATTCGGCCGAGGCCGGCTCGGGCGGCCGCGACACCAATACCTTGCATCGCATCGATGCGGATGCCGTCAAACAGGAAGTCACGGCGGCTGGGTTTGAATTCGTCGGCAGCAGTGATGTTCTCAAGAATCCGGCTGATCCTCGCACCGTCAAGGTATTCGATCCCACCGTGCGTGGAAAAACCGACCAGTTCATCTTGAAATTCCGTAAGCCGAAGAAATAGTGGTATTGATGCCGAAAAACAGCCTGTGGGATGCTCGACAGGCGAACTAGGCGCCCCGATTGCTGTCAACTGAAGCTATGGATCGACGTTGATCAGCTAGGACCTTAAAGGATTTGAGCGTTATGAAATCGGCAAATAGTTCACGAATTTCGTTTTCGATGCGCTGCGCGACGCTTGCCGCAGCGGCCATTATGTTAGGCGCCTGCGTCACACCGCCGCCGCGCGCGGTGCGGGTGGCGGCGCCTCCGCCGCAGCGGCTGATCGTGTATCCAGCCCAGGGACAGAGCCCCGAGCAAACCGACCGCGACCGCTACGAATGTCACGTATGGGCCGTGCAGCAAACGGGAGTGGATCCCAGCCGCTCC
>JAXDQN010000559.1:0-8289 GCA_034667865.1 Gammaproteobacteria bacterium | reverse complement strand
CGCGAGATTCAAAGACTGGGCGTCAACAGCCCACCCATTCCCGATCTGCTGCATGAACTGAAACTGGACAGCCTCGATGCCTTGCACGAAGCGCTTGGGTTAGGCGAGGTGGGGCCGGCACAAGTCGCCGGCGCCATTCAGCGCCTGCTGCACGCGCGCGAGACGCGACCGGAGCCTAAGGTGCGCCCCAGCAAGCGGCGTGAACCCGAGGTGCAAGTTCAGGGGGTCGGCGATCTGCTGTCCACTTATGCCCGCTGCTGCAAGCCGGTGCCGCCGGAACCGATAGCGGGCTACATCACGGTCGGACGCGGGGTGAGCATCCACGCCCAAGCCTGCTCTAATCTCGGCCGCTTGAGCCTCAAATCCCCGGCACGACTGCTGGCGGTGGCATGGGGCAAGACCGGCTCCAGTGAGTTTCCGGTGGACATAGAGGTTCAGGCCTTCGATCGGCGTGGCCTGGTGCGCGATGTCAGTGCCGCATTGGCCGACGAGAAAGTATCGATACGCGGCATGAATATGCTGACCGATAAGCGCGACAACCTGGCCCGCATGCAAATCAACATTGCCATCACCGGACTGCCGCAGCTGTCCAAAGTCCTGTCGCGTATCGCGCAAGTCCCCAATGTGATCGGCGCGCGACGCAACAAGTAGCGCAGCGCGTAAGCGCCGTTAGGGCGAGGCGGTGTACGGGAGCGATGCCGTGCCGGTCTTGGTCAGGCCGGCGTTGTTGGTGTAGCCGAAGGTGAAGCTCAAGGTGCTGTTGGCGGCCGCAGTCGGCGCATAGGTCAAGGCCAGCGCACAGCCGCTGCCGGTACTGACGTTATTGCAGCTGAATGTCGGCGACGCGCTGCTCCAGTCGGCGGGCAGCATCGACAGGTCCGCCGTTAACGCCGTCGCCAGATTGCCGTCATCCGTGGTGAAGGTGACCGTCACGGGATTGCTGCTGCCGGTGGTGGCCGTCACGCTGAGCGGATTGGCCGTGGACACCACGTTGTCATCGGCCGTCGCGCGGTACGGAACGCTCAGGGTGCCGGTCTTGGCTTCGCCCGCGTTGTTGAGGTACGCGAAGCCCAGCGACAGGGTGCCGCTGCCTGCAGCAGTGGGCGCATAGGTGAGACTCAGCTGGCAGCCGCTACCGGATTGAACCGACACACAGGCAAACGCAGTGGCGCTGCTGCTCCATCCCGGCGGCAGCGCAGTTAAGCTGCTGGTGATCTGCAAGCCGCTCGCCGCCCGAGCGTCGTCCGTGGTGAAGGTGACCGCCACGGACTGACTGGCTCCCACCGTGGAATCGATTTCCCCCGAGGTCGATGGGGTGGCGATGACGTTGTCATCGGTGGTGGCGGCGTATGCCACGTTGACCAACCCCGTGTTCGCAGCCCCACTGGCATCGGTATACACGTAGCGCAGAGTGAGGGTGCCGCTGCCGAGCGCGGTCGGTGCGTAGTTTAAATGCAGCTGGCAACCATTGCCGGTGCTTACCGCGGCACAGCCGAAAGCCGTGGAGGTAGCGCTCCAGCCCGATGGCAAGCTCGACAAGTCGGTCATGAGCGCCAAGTTAGCTGCGCTCTTGCCGTCGATGGTGGTGAAACTCACGGCCACGGATGTGGCGCCGGTGGTCTCGACGGCGTTCACCTGTCCCGATGGCGAAGTGCTGGCCACCACGGTGCCGACCTGCACGCTGGCGTAGGGAATGTTGATCGCAGCGCTGCGGCTGGCGCCGGAATTATCGACATAGGCGTAATTCAAAGTCAGCGTCGCATTCGCCGCGGCTGAGGGCGCATAGCTCAGCGGCAACTGACAGCCGTTGCCCACCCGCACGATGGGGCAAGTCAGGGCGCCGGCGGAGCTGCTCCATCCGGCCGGCAAGCTATGCAGATCAGTGGTGAGAACCAAGGCTGTTGCGGGGTTGCCATCGTCGGTGATGAAGTTGACGTTGAGCGCTTGCGCGCCGGCGCCGATGACGGTATCGACCTCTCCGGCTTGCGAAGCGGCCGCGACCACATTGTTCGCCGCCGTCGCTGCATAGCTGAGCATCAAGCACGGCCCCGGCGTGCGCGGCGTGTTGGAGTTGTCGACGAATACGCAGTTCAGCATCAGTGTGCCGCTGGCGAGCGCCATGGGCGCATACGTCAGCGTCAGCACGCAGCCGCTGCCCGGCGCGACGGCACCGCAGGTAAAGCTGGCAGGCCCGCTCCAGCCCGCCGGCAGTGAGCTGAGGCTGCCATTCACCGCGAATCCTGTCATCGGTTTGCCGTCACTGGAGGTGAATACGACGTTGATGGCTTGCCTCGCGCCCACGGCCACCGAGACGCTGCCTGCAACCGATGCCGTAGAGACCACCGAATCGTTGCTGCCGGTGACGCCACTGCCGGTGGGCGCTGCCTTGGGGGGTGGCACGGGCGGCGTGGTGCCCGTGGACGCGGCCGGAGCGCTCACTGTGCCGCGTTCGGTGCCCACCGAGGTCGAACCGCAACCGCTAAGCGCCAAGACCGAAATGCCACCGAGAAAAAGTAATCGTTGAAGCTGCCGCATCGGCGAGGAAAATAGGGCCCTTGGCACGGCGGGGGCGTTAACTGCGTCACGCAATCGGCCCGGCGCCAGATATGGTCAAATGAGATTGTTCGGCGCCTGCCGAACAGGCGCCGGGACGGGCTGTTGCAGCCGCGCGACAGGAAATCGCGGCCCGTTTTTGCGATAGCGATTCATGCCGTCAATGGCCTTCTTATCCTCTGCCAGGGCCGCCTCGTGCACCGCCTCCGCCAACGTCGGGTGCGCGTGAATCGTGCGCTGAATGTCCTCGGTGCTCGCTGAGTATTCCATCGCCAGCACCGCTTCGCTGATCAGCTCGCCGGCCAAAGGCCCGACGATGTGCACACCCAACACCTCATCGTCATCTTTGGCCGAGACCATTTTCACCATGCCGACGCCGGCTTCCATCGCGCGCGCCCGCCCGCTGGCTGCAAAGGGAAATAAGCCGACCTTGTAGGGACGGCCGGCCGCCTTGACCTGCTCTTCGGTTTGTCCCACCCAGGCTATCTCCGGGGCGGTGTAGATGACCGAGGGGATGACTTTGTAATTCACTTCGCCGTAATGGCCGGCGATCAAATCCGCCACCATCACGCCCTCTTCTTTCCCCTTGTGCGCCAGCATGGGGCCTCGAACCACATCGCCCACCGCCCACACATTGGGCACGCCGGTGCGGCAATGTTCATCGACTTGAATGAAACCACGCTCATCCACCTTCACGCCGGTGCCGTCGCCCAACAGACCATCGGTGAACGGGCGCCGCCCGACGGCCACCACCAGCTTGTCGACCTGCACGGGATGCTCGCCCTGTGCGTCAGAATACAAAACATCTACTGCATTGCCAGAGACGGTCGCACTCGACACTGTGGCGCCCAGCTTGATATCCAAGCCCTGTTTCTTGAGGTGGCGCAGCGCTTCCTTGGCGATTGTCTGATCGACCATGGGCAGGAATTGGTCCATGGCTTCCAGCACCACGACTTCACTGCCAAGACGCCGCCAGACGCTGCCCAACTCCAAACCGATCACGCCGGCGCCGATCACGCCGAGGCGCTTCGGTACGGCATCGAACTCCAGCGCATTCCAGGAATCGACGATGTATTTGCCGTCATGCGGCACGGAACGCAATCGAATCGGCGTAGAGCCCGATGCCAACACCACATGCTTGGCCTCGTAAGTCTTCTCGCTGCCGTCCGGCGCTTTCACGGCGACTTTATTTCCCGGCAGCAAACGCCCATGACCTTGAATTCCCACCACCCCGTTGGCCTTGAACAGGGCGTTGATGCCATTGGTCATGGTCTTCACCACCGAGGCGCGGCGTTTCTGCATGGCGGCCAAATCCAGCTGCAAATCGCCGATCTTGATGCCATGCGTGGCGAACTCGTCCTTGGCGCGCTGAAATAGCTCGGAGGACTCGAGCAAGGCCTTGGACGGGATGCAACCGGCGTTCAAGCAGGTGCCGCCGAAGGCATAGCTGCCGTCGGTGTTTTTCCACTCATCGACACAGGCAACCTTGAGCTTGTTTTGGCCGGCGCGAATCGCCGCCGGGTAGCCGGCAGGACCTGCGCCAATGACGATCACATCAAATACATCACTCATACGTGCAACACCATGCGGGCCGGATCCTCGAGACATTGTTTCACCGTCACCAAGAATTGCACGGCCTCGCGGCCGTCAATGATGCGGTGGTCGTAAGTCAACGCGATATACATCATCGGCCGCACCACGATCTGTCCATCGACCACCACGGGTCGATCCTGAATCTTGTGCATGCCGAGGATGGCGCTTTGCGGCGAGTTGACGATGGGGGTGGAGAGCAGCGAGCCGAACACGCCGCCATTGGTAATGGTAAAGGTGCCGCCGGTGAGTTCCTCCATGGTGATGGAACCGGCGCGGGCGCGCGTCGCGAAATTGCCGATGGATTTTTCGATATCGGCAAAACTCAATTGATCGGCGTCGCGCAGCACCGGAACGATCAGGCCGCGGTCGGTCGAGACCGCGACCCCGACATCGAAGTACTCGTGATACACGATGTCATTGCCATCCACCGATGCGTTCACCGATGGGAACTTCTTCAAGGCTTCGACGCAGGCCTTGGTGAAGAACGACATGAAGCCGAGCTTCACGCCGTGTTGCTTTTCGAACGCGTCCTTGTAGCGTCCGCGCAGCTCGTTGACGGCCTTCAAGTCCACTTCATTGAACGAGGTGAGCAACGCCTGGGTCGACTGAGCCTGCACCATCCGCTCAGCGATGCGGGCACGCAGGCGCGTCATGGGCACCCGCTGCTCGGCGCGCGCGCCACGCGCGCTGCCCGCCGAGGATGACGGCGGCACGAATTGTTGCGGCGATTTGAGCGCGGGCGCAGCGGTGGGTGCCGCGGTGGACCCCGGCGCAGATGCAGGTGCATCCTTGGCCGACAGATAATTGACGACATCGGTTTTCGAGACGCGGCCGTCGCGGCCCGAACCGGCTACCGCCTTTGGATCGACCCGATTCTCTTCAGCGACGCGCTTGGCTGCGGGACTCAATTTTCCACCGGTGGCATCGGATTTCACCGCGTCTTTCGCGGCCTCTTTGGCGGTGGTGGTCGCACCGCTGGACGCCGCCATGATGGCCGGCGCGCTGGCGCCGGGCACCGCTGTGGCACCCTCTTCGATGATGGCCAGCAACTGGCCGCTGGTGACGGTGGTGCCGTCGGCAAGCTTGATTTCCTTCAGCACGCCGGCGGTTGGGGCGGGCACTTCCAGCACCACCTTGTCGGTTTCCAAATCCACCAGGTTTTCGTCGCGTGCGACGCTATCGCCGGGCTTCTTGTGCCACGCGACGAGCGTAGCGTCAGCCACCGACTCAGGTAGCTGAGGAACGCGAACTTCGATTGTCATGAACCTGTCCTAATTTGTGCGGCGGGGAGCCGCATGGTGTGACGAGAAGCCTCTTCAGGCGGAGAACCCTGCAATGCCGCCGCGACCAAATTCTTCTGTTGCTGTTCGTGCAGCGCCGCAATTCCAGTTGCCGGAGCAGCCGCACCGGCGCGGCCGGCGTACAGCAACTCATGCGTGGACGACAAGTGCATTTGCAGCCGGTGGCGGATCTGGTACCAGCCACCCTGATTCTGCGGCTCCTCTTGGCACCAAACGACTTCCTTGGCATTGGAATACTTTTGCAAAATGGCTTGGTATTCCTCGGAGGGAAATGGATACAACTGTTCGACGCGCACAATGACGACCGAATCGACCTTGGCCTCGCGCCGCGATTTCAGCAAATCGAAATACACCTTGCCGCTGCACAGCACGATGCGCGACACGGCCGACGGTTTGACCTCATCGATCTCATCAATCACGTTCTGGAATGCGCCGCCGGACAGCTCCTCGAGGCGCGACACGGCCAGCGGATGACGCAACAGGCTCTTCGGCGTCATGATGATCAGCGGCTTGCGCAACGGGCGCACCATTTGCCGGCGCAGCATGTGAAACATTTGCGCGGGCGTGGACGGCACACATACCTGCATATTGTATTCGGCGCACAGCTGCAAAAATCTTTCCAGCCGCGCCGAGGAATGTTCCGGACCCTGGCCTTCGTAGCCATGCGGCAAAAACAGGGTAATTCCCGACAACCGACCCCACTTGGCCTCGCCGGAGCTGATGAACTGATCGATGATCACCTGAGCGCCGTTCGAGAAGTCGCCGAACTGGCCTTCCCAGATCGTCAGGCAGTGCGGCTCGGTGGTGGAGAATCCGTATTCGAAACCCATGACCGCTTCTTCCGACAAGACCGAGTCGGTCACCGAAAAAGTCGGCTGGTTGGTGGCCAGGTGCTGCAAGGGTACATAGGAGCGACCCGTCAGCTGATCATGCAGCACCGCGTGACGATGAAAGAAGGTGCCGCGACCGCTATCCTGGCCTGTGAGACGGATCGGATAGCCTTCTTGAATGAGACTGGCGTACGCCAGATTCTCCGCCGCGCCCCAGTCGAGCGCCAAGTCGCCATTCATCATCTTTTCCCGCGCCTGCATGATGGCCAGCACGCGAGGATGCAAATTCCAATCCGTGGGATAGGTGGTGATGGCTTTTCCCAAGGCTCGCAATCGACCCATATCGACCGCCGTCTTGACGGCTTCGGACCAATCGGCGCCGACATACTGGCTCCAGTCCACGGTGTATTTGTTGCCGATCAATCCCAGTGCAGCCCGAGCCTGGGGCGTGCCGGCATCGAGTCCGTTGCGGTACTGCTCCATCATGGCCGCGGCGTCCGGCGCGGTGAGCACGCCTTCGGCGGCGAGCTTGTCGACATACAGCTGGCGCACCGTGGGTTTCTTGCGGATCACCTGGTACATCAGCGGCTGCGTGGCTGCCGGCTCATCCGCCTCGTTGTGGCCATGGCGGCGGTAGCACACGAGATCGATGACCACGTCCTTGTGAAACTTCATGCGGTAATCGAGTGCAAAGCGCGTCACGAAGCACACCGCTTCCGGATCGTCGGCATTGACGTGCAGAATCGGCGCTTCGATCATCTTCGCCACGTCCGAGCAATACAGCGTAGAGCGGGCATCGCGCGGATCGCTGGTGGTGAAGCCCACCTGATTGTTGATGATGAGATGCATCGTGCCGCCGGTGTAGAAGCCGCGCGCCTGCGACAACTGCAGCGTCTCCATGACGACGCCCTGCCCGGCAAAAGCGGCATCGCCGTGAATCTGCACCGGCAGCACCCGATCGCCCAGGGAATCGCCGCGGCGCTCCTGGCGCGCGCGCGCCGAGCCTTCGACCACCGGATTGACCACCTCGAGGTGCGAAGGATTGAATGCCAACGCCACGTGCACATTGCCCGAGCCGGTCTTCAAGTCAGCCGAGAATCCTTTGTGATACTTCACATCGCCGGAGCCGCGCAATTTGGCAAGGTCGTATTGGCCTTCGAATTCGCTGAACAAATCCTTCGGCGACTTGCCCAGCAGATTGACCAGCACATTCAGGCGGCCGCGATGCGCCATGCCGATGATGGTTTCCTCGACGCCGGCGACTCCGCCCTGCTGCACCAGCTCGTCCAGCAGCGGAATCAAGCTGTCGCCGCCTTCCAGCGAGAAGCGTTTCTGGCCGACATACTTGGTGTGCAGGTAGCGCTCCAAGCCTTCGGCCGCGGTGAGCTGCCAGAGAATGTTCTTCTTTTCCGCGGCACTGAAACGCAGCTGCATGCGCTGCACCTGGAATCGGTCCTGAAGCCACAGGCGTTCTTCCGTGTCCGACACGTGCGCGAACTCGGCGCCGATGGTATCGGTATAGATGAACTTCAGATCCGCGAGGATTTTTTTCAGCTTGCTGCGCTCAGGAATGACCCGATTGCGGCTGCCGGTGAAGAACTCCGTCTCCAGATCGGCATCCGATAGCCCAAAATATTGCAGATCGAGCACGTAGGGCTTGGCGCGCTCTTGCATCCCGAGAGGGTCGAGCTTGGCCACCAGGTGACCGCGATTCGCGTAAACCTGGATCAGGCGCGACACCGCGCCCTGCTTGGCGCTCGCACCCTCCCCGGAACCAACGCTGGCGACCCGCGCCGCCGGCGGCGATTGCAGCTGGCTCAATAGCCGGTCGCGGATGGGGCCGTGGGCAGTCTCCGTGACGCCGCCTTTCAGGCCTTCGAAATAAGCGCGCCAGGCAGGTTCGACAGCGCTCGGGTCCTTGAGGAACTGTTCGTAGAGATCTTCAATGAACCCGGCATTTCCGCCGGACAGCGCCGTGGTGGCTAATTGATCGGCAAGTGATTTGCTCATGA
>JAXDQN010000558.1:0-13125 GCA_034667865.1 Gammaproteobacteria bacterium | reverse complement strand
CGGCTTCTTGAATCAGCAGGGTTCCGGCCGCGGTATCCCAGGGCGATAAGCCAAATTCCCAAAAACCATCGATGCGCCCTGCGGCGACATAGGCCAGATCCAGGGCCGCGGACCCGGGTCGGCGAATGCCGGCCGCCGTCGACATGATGACCTTGAGAATGGCCAGGTATTCATCGATATAGGCGCCGGGGCCGGCGATGGCTTCGGCGCGAAACGGCAGGCCGGTGCCGATCAGTGCGCCTTCCAAGGTGCGCTGCGCGCTGACGCGAATTTTCTTGCCTTCCAGCTGTGCGCCTTCGCCGCGCGATGCGGTGAAGAACTCCTGGCGCATCGGGTCGTAAACCACGGCGTGTTGCAGGCGGCCTTTTTGCTCCACGGCGATCGAGACCGAGAAGGTGGGAAAGCCGTGCAGGAAATTGGTGGTGCCATCCAAGGGATCGATAATCCACGTGAATTCATTCTCGCCGCTGCGGCCGGATTCCTCCGCGAAGATGGCGTGCTGCGGATAGCTGCGCCGAATGGTGGCGATGATGTCGGCCTCGGCCTTACGGTCGATGTCCGAGACGAAATCGTTGCGGCCCTTGCTGTCGATTTTCAAGGAATCGAGCCGCGACAGGCTTTTGACGATCAAATCGCCCGCGCGACGCGCGGCGCGGATGCCAATATTGAGGAGCGGTTGCATGAGGGGCGGTAGAATACCAGAGCGTGACAACCCTGGTTCGCATCGTCCTCATCGATCCCAGCCATCCGGGCAATATCGGATCGGTGGCGCGCGCCATGAAAAACATGGCCCTGTCGGATTTGGTGCTGGTGCGCCCGCGTTCTTTCCCGCATGCCGAGTCGGTGGCGCTGGCCGCGGGCGCAGATGACATATTGGCCGGGGCGCGCGTGGTCGACACGGTCGCCGAAGCCATCAGCGATTGCGCCTTCATCGCGGGCACCACCGGCCGGCCGCGCTCCTACTACTGGGAATTCACGACGCCGCGCGAGGTCGCGGACCGCATCGTCGCGTTGCCGGAAGACAATCGTGTCGCGCTGTTGTTCGGTTCCGAGCGCTACGGACTCGGCACCGAGGACTTGAATCACTGCAATGTGCTGGTGCGCATCCCCGCGAATCCTGATTACTGTTCGTTGAATCTCGCCATGTCGGTGCAGCTGGTGGCGTATGAGATTTTCATGGCGCGCGCGCAGCCGCAGTCGCACACGCAATTGGAATTGCCGCTGGCCCCGTCAGGCGACCTCGAGCATTTTTATGCGCACCTGCATCAGGTGTTGAATGAAATCGACTTCGAGGATCGCACCGGCCATTTGATGGAGCGCCTGCGGCGCTTGTTCAACCGCGCGCAACTGGATCGCAATGAACTGAATATCATGCGCGGCATCCTCAGCGCCGTGCAGGGCAGGCGCGGACAATCCCAGGCGCGATCGCGCAAATGAAACCGCCGGTGTATCTGGATCATGCGGCCACCACGCCGGTGGATGCGCGCGTGGCGGCGAGAATGACCGAGGTGTTGACCGACCCTCGCTGGTTCGGCAACTCAGCCTCGGACAGCCACGACTATGGCGAGGCTGCCGCAACCTTGATCGAGCAGGCGCGCGTGCAGGTGGCCAACGCGGTGCAGGCAGATCCGCGCGAGGTGGTATGGACCTCCGGCGCCACCGAGTCGAACAATTTGGCCATTTGGGGCGTGGCGCAGTACTACCGCGATCGCGGCCGCCACATCATCACGGCGCGCACCGAGCACAAGGCGGTTCTGGATCCCTGCCGCGAACTGGAACGGCGCGGCTGGTCGGTGACTTATCTGGCGCCGGATCGCGGCGGTCGGCTCGACCCTGCGCAGATCAAGGCCGCGCTGCGCGCCGATTCGGTGCTGGTGTCCGTCATGCACGTGAACAATGAAATTGGCGTGATCCAGGACATTGCGGCAATCGCCGCCATCTGCACGCAGCATGGAGCTTGGCTGCATGTCGATGCGGCGCAGAGCGTGGGAAAATGCGCGCTGGATTTTGCGGCCTGCGGCGCCGATTTGATGTCATTGTCGGCGCACAAGGTTTACGGACCCAAAGGCGTTGGAGCGCTGCTGGTGTCGCGTTCGCGCGCCCCCACCATTCAACTCGCGCCGCTGCAATCCGGAGGCGGCCAGGAAGGGGGGATGCGCGCCGGTACCTTGGCGACGCATCAAGTGGTGGGCATGGGCGCCGCCTTCGAACTGGCGGCGGTGAGCTGGCGTGCGGACGCCGAGCGCATCGCCCAGCTGCAGCAGCGGCTGTGGCGTGGCTTGAGTGCCATCGGCGGCGTGTTGCGCAACGGCGATCCGCTGCACACCGTGCCGCATCTGCTGAATGTGTCATTCGAGGGCGTGGAGGGCGAGAGTTTGCTGGCAGCGGTGCGCAGTGAGATCGCCGTGTCGACCGGCTCGGCGTGCACCTCCGCCACCGCCGAGCCCTCGTACGTGTTGCGCGCACTCGGGCGCGATGAACGCCTCAGCGAGAGCAGCCTCAGGTTTGGACTGGGCCGCACCAGCTGCGAAGCCGACATCGATGCGGCGATTTCGGTGCTCGAGCGAGAAGTGCGCCGGCTGCGGCGGATTGCCGGCACATGAAGTACAGCGAGCTGACGCGCCGCTATTTCGAATCCGCCACGCGGGCAGGCACGCTGCCCGATGCGTTTCGCGGCGCGGCCGGCCAACGGGAGCAGGGCACCTGGGTGCAATTCGATGTACAAATCAATGCAGCGGCGATTGCCGATGCCCGTTTCCTCGCCTTTGGCTGTCCGCACACCCTCGCGGTGGCCGCGTGGCTGGCCGAAACCTCGGTCGGCACCCCACTGCGGCGCGACATGGCGGAAAGCGCCGCGGCGCTGCGCGAGCGATTTGCCGTGCCGGTGGAGAAATTAGGGCGGTTGTTGATCGTGGAAGACGCCTGGAGGGCTGCATTGAGCGCCGCCATTGACTCGGCGGCACCGGACCCCATGTCGGGTGAGGGGCGAGTGAAGGATGCTTAATAGAAAAACGCGCACCGGTACCGTGCGCCGCTATGGCCCCCGTGTTATGTATGCTGGCATTAATGGCTGAACTGTAAGAGGACAGCGCGGTATGGCGATCTTGTTGACGGAATCGGCGGCCAATCGGGTGAAAACCCATTTGGCGCAACGCGGAATTGGCATTGGCCTGCGGGTGGGCATCAAAAAGACCGGTTGCTCGGGTTTCGCGTATGTCGTTAATTATGCAGACGCAATCAACCCCGAAGACGCGGTATTCGAGGCTCAGGGCGTGAAAGTGGTGGTCGACCCGACCAGCCTGCCGCTGATCGACGGCACCACCGTGGATTTCGTCAAGCAGGGGTTGAACGAGGCCTTCAAGTTCCAAAACCCGAAAGCCAAGGGTGAATGCGGCTGCGGCGAGAGTTTTAACGTCTGATAGCCTCGCACCGGAACGATACCTTGAGGTGTTTTTCCATGTAATACAGGGACTTCGGTTGTCGTCCTGATTGCCTGAGTGTCCCCGCTCCAGTACACTTCGCGGTCTTTGCCCGCCCCCCACCGGGGCGCAATCCATCAATCAGCGAGGTTCCCATGTCCATCGAGCGCACCCTATCCATCGTCAAGCCGGACGGCGTCGGCCGCAATCTGATCGGCGAGGTGTATCGTCGATTCGAGCAGGTGGGCTTGAAGGTGGTGGCCGCGCGCATGATGCAGCTGTCGCAGACCGAGGCGGAAGGATTTTACGCGGTGCATCGCGAGCGTCCATTTTTTAAAGACCTGGTGCGCTTCATGACCTCCGGCCCCGTCATGGTCCAAGTGCTGGAAGGCGAAGGCGCCATTGCCAAGAATCGCGAGGTGATGGGCGCAACCGATCCGAAGAAAGCCGACAAGGGCACGATTCGCGCGGATCTGGCCACCAGCATTGACGAAAACATCGTGCATGGATCGGATGCGGCCGACACCGCAGCGAAGGAAATCAGTTATTTCTTTCGCGCAATTGAGCTCTGTCCGCGTACGCGCTAGCGTACCGGCCGAAAGTCAGGAGGCAACTTGGCGGGCGAACGCATGAATTTGCTGGGGTTGCCGCGCGCGCAGCTCGAGGCATTCGTTGCGCAGCGCCTCGGCGCCAAGCCGTTCCGCGCCCGGCAATTGATGAAGTGGATTTATCGGCGGGGCGCCGCCGATTTTTCGGCCATGAGCGACTTGGCCCAGGGTTTTCGCGCGCAGCTCGCTGAGGTGGCGGAAATTGCGGTCCCGCACATCGTCACCGAACAGAAATCAAGCGATGGCACCCGCAAGTGGATGTTGCGCATGGACGAGGTGCAGGGCATCGAGACGGTATACATCCCGGAACCGGATCGCGGCACTTTGTGCATCTCCAGCCAAGTGGGCTGCGCCATGGATTGCTCGTTTTGCGCCACGGCGCAGCAGGGTTTCAACCGCAACCTCAGCGTGGCGGAAATCGTCGGTCAGGTGTGGTTGGCGCGCCGCGAACTTGCGCCGGAATCGAGAATCACCAACATCGTTTTCATGGGCATGGGCGAACCGCTGGCGAACTACCGCAATGTGGTGCCGGCCATCCGTATTTTTCTCGACGATCTAGGCTACGACTTGTCGCGGCGCCGCGTTACCTTAAGCACCTCCGGGCTGGTGCCGCAGATTTATAAGCTGGCCGAAGAATGCAATGTCGCTTTGGCGGTTTCGCTGCACGCGCCGAACGATGAGCTGCGCAACGAACTCGTGCCCATCAACCGCAAACATCCGATCGCCGAATTGCTGGCAGCCTGCTGGCACTATCTCGACGAGCAGAACGGCCGCAGCATCACATTCGAGTACGTGATGCTGGATGGCATCAACGACAAGCCCGAGCACGCCCGGCAACTGGCCCGCTTGATGCGCGGCCGCGCGGCCAAGCTCAACCTGATTCCCTTCAATCCGTTCCCTGGCACGAATTATCGACGCTCGTCCGCAGCTGCGATATTGGCGTTCCGCGACATCCTCAACGATCACGGCGTCATCGCGACCACGCGCCGCACTCGCGGCGATGACATCGATGCGGCGTGCGGACAATTGGCGGGGCGGGTCACCGACCGAACTTTGGTGCGGCTGGGCACCAAGATGACATCTGCAGCACGGATCGAAGCGGGAGTGCGATGAAAACAACTATGCAATGGGCCGGGGCGGCAGCGCTGTCATGTTTGGCGGCTTGCTCGCACAACAACGGATTCAAGAAATCCTCACCCGAGCAAATGGCGGTCACCGACGTGCAGCTGTCGATCGAATACATGAAACTTGGAAGGCTGGCCGAATCGCGGCAATTCATCGAGCGTGCCTTGAAGGAAGATTCGAGCAGCGCCAATGTGCAGCTGACTGCCGGCATCGTGTACGAGCGCCTGCGCGAAAATGCACTGGCGGAACGCGGCTATGCGGGCGCGTATCGCATCGGCCGAAAAGATCCGAACATCGTGAATGCGTACGGCGCGTTTCTGTGCCGCACCGGCAAGGCGAAGGAAGGCGAAAAACTGCTCATCGAGGCGGCCAATGATCCGGTCTATCCCACGCCGGAGATTGCATTGGTCAATGCCGGTCAATGCGTGCGCAGCGCAGGCAACCTGGTCGATGCCGAGCGCTATTTCAACCGCGCACTGGCGATACAGCCGAACCTTCCCGAAGCCATGCTGCAATTGGGCAACATCGCCTTCGACCGCGGCGACACCGCGGAGGCGCTGGCGATGGTGCAACGCTACTTGGCCGTCAACCCGCCGGTGCCGGAAATACTCTGGCTCGGGTTTCGCGCGCAGCGCAAGCTGGGCGACAACGTGGCCGCTGCCGGATTCGCGCGCCGCGTGCAGACTGAATTTCCAAACTCCGAGCAAGCGCGGATGATGCGCTCCGGCGTCGATCGATGAGCGAGGCCGCGCCCGCGCAGTCAGCGCCGGGAGTTCCCGGGCCGCAGCTCAAGGCTGAACGCGAGAAACGCGGCATGAGCCTGCAAAAGGCGGCCGATGACCTGCATTTGGATGCCTGGGTCATCGAGGCGCTGGAAACGGGCGAGTACCAGCGCATCGGCCCGACGGTCTATGCGAAAGGACATTTAAAGCGCTACGCGGCACTATTAGGTTTGCCCGCCGCAGCCATCATGGCCGGATACGAGGCCCGCGGCTCCTCGGCGCCGGCGGTCACTCTCACGGCAACGAGCGCGCGGATGGCCGGCGCCAAACACGAGCCGCAGCTGAGCAATTTGTCGCCGGGAAGAACTGTCGGCGCGGTTGTCGGCGCGCTGGTTTTACTGGGTGTAGTTTGGTGGCGTCCGTGGCATCAGCGCGTCGCGGGGCCTGCGGTGGCGCCTGCGGCGGCGAGCAATCCGCCGGCTGTTGCATCCGCAGCGGCTGCGGATGCACAGAAAGATGAAGAACCCGCCATCGCGGTGCCCCAGGCCTCGCCTGTGATGGTGCGGGATACCGGCGAATCGGAGGCTGTACTTCCCGGCGCGGGACGCGCCCGATTGCGGCTGAGTTTTTCGGCCGACTCCTGGGTGGACGTGCGCGATGCGGCCGGCAAGCGCGCGTTTGCCGGCAACGGTCTCGCCAACAGCGTCAAGGTCATTTCCGGTGTTGCGCCCATGCGGGTGTACTTACGCGCCGGCAGCGGCGTTGCGCTGGAA
Organism: Gammaproteobacteria bacterium; assembly: GCA_034667865.1. Classification (GTDB taxonomy): domain Bacteria; phylum Pseudomonadota; class Gammaproteobacteria; order Steroidobacterales; family Steroidobacteraceae; genus Bog-1198. Next base: position 6,478 of record JAXDQN010000558.1, on the reverse strand, counting down.
ATCAATGACCGAGCGGTCGCCATCGGTCCGCAGTTCTTCGCGGGCGATGTGGCCCGCTTCGAAGCCGGCGCCGATGGCGTGCTGCGCCGACCTCGCGGCTGACGGAGAGCGCTTGTGAGCAAGATCATCGAGCCCTTGCGCGGCGTGCATGACGTGTTGCCCGCGCAAATCGCTGCCTGGCAGCATTTGGAGAGTTGCACGCGCGAGGTCTTCGCCAGTTACGGCTACGAAGAGTTTCGCGTCCCGGTGATCGAACAGACGCAATTGTTCAAGCGTTCGATCGGCGATTTCACCGATATCGTCGAAAAGGAAATGTTCAGCTTCGTCGATCAAGGCGAGGATCACATCACGCTGCGCCCCGAGGCCACCGCCGGCATCGTCAGGGCGGTGATCTCCAATGGCATGCTGCGCGAAAACCGGCTGCGCGTCTGGTGCATGGGGCCGATGTTTCGCCGCGAGCGGCCCCAGGCCGGGCGTTTTCGGCAGTTTCATCAGATCGATGCCGAGGCCTTCGGTTTCGAGGGTCCGGACATCGATGCGGAAATCATTTTGCTGTCCGCGCGGTTGCTGAAGCGCCTTGGCTTGACCCGCCTGAAGCTGTTGGTGAATTCGCTCGGCACGCCGGCTTCGCGCGCCGCGTATCGCGACCGCCTGACCGCATATTTCAAATCGCACGAACATGCGCTCGATGAGGACAGCAAGCGCCGTTTGGCGGGCAACCCTTTGCGCATTTTGGATAGTAAGAATCCCGAGATGCAGCGCATCGTGGCCGGCGCGCCTGCGTTGTTCGACACGCTCGACGCGGAATCCAAGGCGCATTTCGAGTCGCTGTGCGCGCAGCTGCAAAGCGCCGGCATCGACTATCACGTGGAGCCGCATCTGGTGCGCGGACTCGACTACTACACCCGCACCGTCTTCGAATGGACCACGGATGCGTTGGGTGCGCAAAGCACCGTGTGCGCCGGCGGCCGTTACGACGGCTTGGTGGCCCAATTGGGCGGCACGCCCACGCCGGGCATCGGTTGGGCCATGGGCCAGGAGCGCATCGTCATGCTGCTGGAGAAGCAGGGATTGAGCGTTCCGCGCCGCACGCCGCAGGCGTACCTGGTGCTGGTGGGCGAACGGGCCGAGGTTCCCGGATTTCGCCTGGCTGAGCAATTGCGCGACGCATGGCCCGAACTGCGCTTGACCGTCAATCTCGGCGGCGGCAATTTCAAGTCGCAATTCAAGCGCGCGGACAAGAGCGGCGCCGAATTTGCGTTGATTCTGGGGGATGACGAGGTCGGGCGGGGAACGGTGGCGATCAAGGCGCTGCGTCAGGAGATGGCGCAGGAAGAATGCGCGTTGCAAGGAATCAGTGAACGCTTGGGCACATTGTTGGGTCTTAGAGGCGGGAGAGCGGAGCAGACATGACTGAAGAATACATGACGGACGATGAACAACTGGAAGTCGTCAAACGGCATATCAAGGAATACGGAGTTTGGATCGTCGGCGGCGTGGTGCTCGGCGTGGGCTTGTTGTTCGGCTGGCGCTACTACCAGAGCCATATCAACGCTGAAGCGTTGGCTGCTGCGGGGAAATTCGGCGAAATGACCACCGCCATCCAGGCCAATGATTTCGCCAAGTCGCACACCCTGGCGGACGGCATCATCAAGGACTTTCCCAGCTCTCCCTACGCCGACCAGGCGCAGTTGGCGCTCGCCGGCATTGCCGTCGATGGCGGCAAGCCGGCCGAGGCGGTGGCGCCCCTGACGCAGGTGATGAACAACGCGAAGGATGCCGATTTGCGCCAGATCGCGCGCCTGCGCCTGGCGCGGGTGCTCATCGATCAAGGCAAGCCGGACGATGCGATTAAGATGCTGGCCGAGGGAACGCCTGGCGGTTTTGCGGGTCGTTATCACGAGGTGCGTGGCGATGCGCTGAATGCCAAGAAAGACACGGCGGGCGCGATCGCCGAATACAAGGCGGCGATGAGCGCCAACGATGGCGGCGACGGTTCGCTGCTGGAATTGAAAATTACCGACCTGGGTTCCAACGAAAAGGCCAAACCCTGATGCGCTTATTGCTTCCCTTGAGCTTGGCGGCTGTGCTGATCGCAGCGGGCTGCAGCAAAGACAAAGATGTCGAGCCGCCGGCCAAGCTGGTGGATTTTCCGGCCAAGCTGCCGGTAAAGGAGCTGTGGAGCGACGGCGTCGGCGGCGGGAAGAAGCAGCTGAAGTTGCGTTTGGGTTTAGGCCCTGCGTTGGACCACGGCTTGGTATTTGCCGCCAATCACGGCGGCGAAGTCGTCGCGGTCGCGCTCGACACGGGTCACCATGTTTGGACCAAGAAGCTCAAGCTGCCGCTGTCCGCGGGACCCGCCGCAGGCTTCGGCATGGTCATCGTCGGCAGCAGCAAGGGCGCCGTGGTGGCGCTCGATGCCGGCAGCGGCAAGGAATTGTGGCGCGCGCGAGTAAACTCGGAATTATTGTCCGCACCCGCGGTGAGTGAAAATGTCGTGGTGGTGCGCGCAGTCGACGGCCATTTGCACGGCTTGAATGCGCACACAGGCAAGGAAATGTGGTCGGTGGAACAGCAAGTGCCCAAGCTCAGCTTGCGCGGCACCGCAATCCCCACCATCGCCAAGGAAGTTGCGATCAGCGGCTTCGACAACGGCAAGGTGATGGCGGTATCGCTCGCCACCGGCGATACGGTGTGGGACACCGCGCTGGCATCGCCGCATGGCCGCACGGAATTGGATCGCCTGATCGACATCGACTCCGCAGTCAGCGTGGTCGGCGACAATGTGTTCGCCACCGGCTACCAGGGACGCACCGCGATGTTGGCCTTGGATTCAGGCCAGGTTTGGTGGTCGCACGAAATGTCGAGCTACCGCGGTTTGGCGGTCGACGGCGACAATCTCTACGTCACCTTGGCGGACAGCACCGTGGTGGCGATGCGCCAACGCGACGGTTCTGAACTATGGCGCAACGACAAGATCAAGCGTCGTGGCTTGAGCACGCCCGTGGTCAATGCGACGGCAATCGCAGTCGCGGACTATCAGGGCTACGTACACTGGCTGGACAAGAACACCGGTGAACTGGTGGCACGCGTGCACATCAAGAAACAGCGCGTCTCCAATCCGCCGGTGGGCGATGACAATACGGTGGTGGTGCTCACCGACGGCGGCAGCATGGCTGCGTATCGCGCCACGCCGCGCAACCCCGTACCTGTGCCAGTCGCTGCGCCCGTAGCGCCGGGCGCCGCCGCGCCGGGCGCCGCTGCGCCGGCGGCCGCACCTACGCCGCAGCAATAGACCATGCTGCCGGTTGTCGCATTGATCGGGCGCCCTAATGTGGGCAAGTCCACGCTGTTCAATGCCATGACCGGAACGCGCGATGCCTTGGTGGCGGATCTGCCCGGACTGACTCGCGACCGCCAGTACGGTTTCGCGCGCCGCACCGAGGTCCCCTGCATCGTGGTGGACACCGGCGGGCTGGTCGAGAATGCCGGTGACATCGAGAGCCTGATGGTGGAGCAGACCGAGCGCGCCATCAGCGAGGCCGACCGACTGATCGTGCTGGTCGATGGGCGGGCCGGAGTGACGCCGCAGGATCAATTCGTGGCGCAGTTGGCGCGCCGCAGCGGCAAGCCGATCGTGCTGGCCGTGAATAAAACGGAGGGCTTCGATCACGACGTCGCCGTGGCCGATTTTCATCAGCTGGGCTTGGGCGAGCCGCAACCCATCGCCGCGGCTCACGATCAGGGCGTGATTTCGCTGCTGGAGACGGCACTGGCCGGCCTCACTCCCGATCCGGGGGACGGCCCCGAAATGACGGGCATCAAAGTTGCGGTGATCGGTCGTCCCAACGTCGGCAAGAGCACCCTGATCAATCGCCTGCTCGGCGAGAATCGTATGGTGGCCTTCGACCAGCCGGGAACCACGCGCGATGCCGTGCTGGTGCCGTTCGAACGCGACGGCGAGCGCTTTACGCTGATCGACACGGCCGGCGTGCGGCGGCGTTCGCGGGTCGAAGAGGCCGTCGAGAAGTTCAGCGTCATCAAAACGCTGCAGGCCATTGAAACCGCGCACGTGGTCGTGGTGGTGATGGACGCGCACGACATGGTGGCTGAACAGGACGCCAGCCTGCTGGGTACCGTCATCGAGCAGGGCCGCGCACTGGTGTTGGCGGTGAACAAGTGGGACAACATTCCCACCGAGCAACGCGACCTGATCCGTCAGCAGGTGGAACAGCGCATGTATTTCGCCGATTTCGCGCCATTGCACTTCATTTCGGCGCGCCATGGCAGCGGCGTCGGTGAACTGTTCGACGCGGTGCGCAAGGTATACGCCGCGGCCATGCGCCAGATGAGCACCCCGGAACTGACGCGCGTGCTGGAAGCGGCGATCGAAAGTCACCAGCCCCCGCTGGTCAGTGGGCGGCGCATCAAACTGCGTTACGCGCACCAGGGAGGCAAGAATCCCCCCGTGGTGGTGATTCACGGCAATCAGACCGACCACGTGCCCGACGCCTATCGGCGCTATCTGGTGAATGTATACAGGAAAGCCTTTGATTTGATGGGAACCCCGGTTCGCGTGGCGTTTCGCGGCGAGGATAATCCCTATGCCGGCAAGCGCAACGTCATCACCCCGCGGCAGAAGCGCAGCCGCAAGCGGCTGATCCAACGCAATAAACGTTAGGTTTCTTTTGCTAGACTCGGAGGGTGCCGCCCTTCGTCAAAACCAAGACCTTCATCATCTCGGCGGTGATCGCGGTGCTGGTGGGCCTGTACGCGCTGGCCGGCTTCATGCTGGCACCCAAGCTGCTGCGCAATGCCTTGATGCAGGACGTCCCCAAGGCCGTCAACGCCAAGCCTAGCGTCGGGGAAATCCGCGTCAATCCGTTCCTGTTTCAAATCGAGATCAAGGATCTGTCGCTCACCGATCCGCGCGGCGAGAAGTTGCTGGGCTTTGGCCGATTCTTCATCGACTTCGAGCTGTCATCGATCTGGCATCGCGCGTATTCGTTCGTCAACATCGACATCGATGCCCCCTTCGTCAATGCCGTCATCGCCGAGGATGGCCGGCTGAATCTGGCGCAACTGAGTCCCGAGCCGGCCGCCGGTCCACCGCCCCCGACAGCCAAAAAAGAGCCGCTGGCGGCCCCGCCGCTACCGGCAGTGCGCATCCACTCCTTCAAAGTGAGCCAAGGCTTGGTGACCTTCACCGATCGGGCTCATCCGTCGGATTTCGCAACGCGCCTGGAGCCGATTAATTTCGAGCTGAAGGAATTCACCACCGGCGTGGATGGCGGCCTATTTACGCTCACGGGAGCATCGAAGTTGGGCGAGCGGGTTGAATGGCACGGACACGTGTCGGTGCAGCCGATTGAATCGGACGGCGAGTTTCAAATCAACGGCCTCCAGGCGCACACGCTGTGGGAGTACTTGGAAGATCGCCTGGCATTTCAAGTCAACTCCGGAAAAATCGATCTGAATGCGACCTATAAATTCTCCTACAAGGACCAGGTCGAGCTGCAAGCCGACGTCGCGAAAATCTCGTTGACTGATTTGGTGGTCCGACCGAAGGGCTCGGAACAGGACTGGGTCACCGTGCCTGAATTACTGGTGAGCGGCACCAAGGTGGATCTGGCGAAGCGTGCCGCGCATACGGATTCTCTGATCATCAGCGGCGTAAAACTGATGGCGTGGATGGAGCCGGACGGCTCCTTCAACTTGCTGAAGCTGGCCGCGACGCCGACGCCGGAATCGGCGCCGACGACTGTTGCGCCCGCCGCGCCCGCCTCGGCGGCGGACGCAGGTCCGGCATGGAGCTTCGATCTGCAGGAATTTGCGCTGCGCGACGCCAGTATTGCGGCTGAGGATCGCAGCACCAAACCGGTTGCCAAAGTGATGCTGGCGCCGCTCTCGCTCAAAGTCGAGGGGGCGAGCTTGGATCTTGCCAAACCGGTAAGCCTAGCCTTCGAGACCAAAATCAACGACAGCGGCGCCGTCAGTGTTACCGGCCAGGTAACGCCGCGTCCGGTGTCGGCCAATGTCGCCTTGAAGCTGTCGGGGATCGAGTTGGCGACGCTGCAGCCCTACGTGGCGCAGTACACCTCGATGACGCTGCAAGGCGGCGCCTTGAGCGCTGACGGCACGGTGCGTTATGGCGCGGCGAAACCGGCGCTGCAGTTCGCGGGAAATTTGAGCGTCGCGAAATTGCACACCACCGACAATGCCTTGCACCAGGACTTCATCAACTGGGAGCGGCTGGACGTGCAGGGATTGAAATACCAGCACGACCCGGATCGTCTGGATATCGATCAGGTGCTGGCGATCAAGGCCTATGCCCGCGTCATCATCGAGCCCGACACCAGCATCAATGTAAAGCGCGTACTGGCCGGACCCGGTGCTACGGTGATCGCGGCGCCCGCTCCAGGCGAAGCGCCGGTCGCCGCCACGGCGCCGCCCGCGCAAGCTGCGCCGGCGAGCGTCA
>JAXDQN010000557.1:0-3618 GCA_034667865.1 Gammaproteobacteria bacterium | reverse complement strand
CAAAGGGGTGCATTACAACGAATGGGCCAATTTCGGACGTAAGGATTTCGAACCAGTCGTCGCAGCATACAAGGAACTCGTAGAGCATTTCCGTTGCACCGGATGCGCCGGATTTCTTTACGTGGCGCCCGCGCGCGGGCCTGCGGAGGCCCTCCGTTGCTCCTGCATGGGCATCAATCTCAACCTGGTGAGCAGGGTTAAGGGCCGCACAGTAGGCCAAGTCTCTGAAATCACAACATATTGATCTACATGGTTTTTAGTATTGACTAATGTCGGGTTTTTGCATACCATAATTGTCGGGTTTTTGTATAGGCCACACATGCGAGATCGAGCGACATTGCGCGACAAGGTCGCGGCGCGGATCGCGCGCCGGCGGGACGGCGTGTTCCTGACGCGCGAGTTCCGCGATCTGGGCGGCGAGGATCAAGTGCTGCGCGCCCTGCGCGAGCTTGTGCGCGAGAAGCGGCTGCTGCGGCTCGGCTATGGCGTTTATGGCCGGGCCTTTGTTTCCAGGCTGTCAGGAGCACTCGTTCTCGACAGCCCGAACGGCTTTGCCGGCGCCGCCCGCCAGGCTCTCACGAAGCTTGGCGTCGAATGGGAGCCGACGGCGGCCGAGCGCGACTACAACGAAGGCCGCTCGACGCAGGTGCCGGTCAATCCCGTCGTGCGCGTGAAGGGACGATTTTCGCGCCAGCTCCGATATGGAAATACGGAGCTGGTTCTTGAGCGCTGAAATTACCCTCCGAGACCTACTCGAAGTTCAGGCGTATTTCGGGCTGCCAAGCCCGGCGCTGGTCGAAAAGGATTTCCATGTCGTCAAAGCGCTTGCCGCGATCGCCGCGGTCAATACGGCGCCGCTTGGGCTCGTATTCGGGGGCGGCACGGCGCTCGCCCGCGCTCACCGGCTGATCCGCCGAATGTCAGAGGACATCGACCTCAAGGTCACCGCCGAGAAGGAACCGTCGCGCGGCGAGCTGCGCCGACTGCGCGAATTAATGACGGGCGCCCTCCTTCGTGCCGGCTTCCAATTCGATCCGGACAATCCTGAACACCGCAGTATGGGCAACCAAAGCCGCTATACGCTTTACCGGCTGCCGTACGAGCCGCTCGCTCGCGGGCAGGGAGTGCTGCGCCCCGAAATCAAAATAGAAGTCGCCGTTTGGCCGCTGTGGCGGCCCGCAGTTCAGTTGCCTGTCGCCTCTTTTGTCTCGGAAGCTCTTCGGCAGCCGGCGGAAGTAGCAACCATCGGCTGTGCTTCGATCACACAAACCGCGGCGGAAAAATTCGTGGCGCTGACACGCAGGACGGCGGCCGAGCTGGCTGAAGCTGCCGGGCCGCGTGATCCCACGTTGGCGCGTCATATTTATGACCTGCACATCATCCGCGATCACTTTGACGTCGCGGAGGTCGCATCGCTCGTGCACGAGGTCGTCCGGCAGGACGCCGAGGTGTTTGGCAATCAGTTTCCCGCCTATCGAGAGGACCCGGCCGCCGAAACCCGGCGCGCCATCGATGTCCTCGCCAGCGACCCGCGCTACGAGCAGCGCTACGCCGAGTTTCAGCGCGATATGGTCTATGGCGATCGGCCGACCTACAGGGACGCCATGCAAGCAACTCTCGAAATTGCCAGGGGATTTGATAGTGAGAAATGACGGCGGCTGAAAGTTCAATTGGAGCGCTCTTGGGAGTCCCTTTCAATGCGACAAATTCAGAATCGATCAATTTCCGAGGCCAGATTGTTTATGCTGCCCAAAGTGAACGTGGATTCCACTCCATCGTGAACCCACGGTGTGGGTCGATGCTAACGACACCGGTATGGGATCAAGGATCGGCGCGGCTTCGAGTCCATCGACATCGATGACCACGCCGTCGTCGCCGACCGGCTGAGTGCAGCGATGCTCCGACTGGCTCAAGCGATCAACAACCTTTCCAGTGCATAGCGCATCAGCAGAACCTGGAAATCGGTGCGCTCGTCGCGCGATCGCTGCAGCAGTCGGGCACGCACCGAGGCACCGACGTTCTTCAGGGATTCACGTGCCATTGGCTGTCGCTTCGACATAGGGTTTCATGGTCGACCAGATGCGGGCCTTCGTGCCGTATCGCCACAGTTGGTCACTCGTCGCCTTACGCTGTCGCAGGCCCTCGCGCAGCCCTTCCATTGCCACGTCGATGCCGACCTTGGCGCGATACCGGAAGCAATCGACGATGGTCCGTGCCGGATCGGTGACCGCCACCTCGACACCCTCGATGCGATGGCGCTCGACGCCCTCGGTCAGCGCCGATCTCGTGAAGCGCACAAACCGGATCGGCGGATAGTCGATCCGAGGACGCCAGGCGGTGCGCTCGATCGCCATCCACACGCTCGACGGCATCTGCAGGGTCAGCCCGTGGAACTGCAGCGCCGACACCAGGCAGACAATGCCCTTGGGCACGAGCGCCGCGGCTTCGGCCAGCGTATGGCGGGCATCAGCCGGCCCATCGGCCAGTTGGTAGAGCCCTCGCGCCAGACGCACGACGATCCCGTCCCGAACTAGACGCGCCAGCGTCTCCGGGCCGATGCCCTGGGCGGCAAAATCCTTCAGCCGCATCATGGAATGGGCGCCCAGCAGTTCGAGTGCTTGGGCGCGCTGCGTGTTGACCGTCACCATGTGATATTTCCTCTGCTATAATGGAAATATAGCAGAGGTTTCATCACATACGACAGGGTCCCCGGGACCTCTCCGAACTGGAGCGCGAACGCGACGCGATGCGCAGCTTTAGCTCACGGCGACGCATGACGCCGCGCACCAAGTCGTGGTCGAAGTTCTCATCGGCGAGCAACCGAAGCATCGGTGACCTATCGACGTACTCGGCAGTCCGGCGCGCTAGAAGGCGAGCGCGAACGCCAACCGGATCGAAGCGCTTCTCAATCTCATGTTGCACCGCTGCCGCCTCGGTCTGACGCTGTGCAAGGTAGGCATCGATTTCGGCGGTGTGGTTCAAGTAGTGAGCAATCACCTGATAGACGTCCGCCAATGTCACAGTCGGAAATTTCTGGGCAATTTCCTCGGCGGTCCCGAATGACTCACCCGCAGCATCACCCGGTCCGCAGCACCTTCGATCCCGCTCCCGTAAGTCATTGTTTATTAGACGTTAGAAGGCCGGCAAAGGTTTGAAAGTGTCCGCGGACAACGCCGGACACCCGCGGTCAGCGAACAACGGGTCGGACCACGTAGAATTGGTGGGTCGGTAGCGCACTTTATTCAGGAACAACAGGGAGTTGAGCGATGGCCACATTTAAAGATCGGTACATGGGGGAACACGGTGACACGCACTACGGCGTGCTGCTCCGGGATGTCGCCATCGGCATTGCAGTCATCATTTTGGTGGGGAAAATTTGGCCGTTTTATTCCGTTCCCACCGGCAGTCGCGGCGTGGTAACTCAGTTCGGCAAGATCGTCGGCATCGAGCAGGAGGGGCTGGCGGTGTTGCCGCCTTGGCAGAATCTCACCTTGTTTTCGATCCGCGCCGAGGAAGCCAACATCGACAATGCCTCGGGCTCCAAGTCCGACACGCAACCGGTCAGCGTCAGCCTCACGGTTAGATACAGCATCAGCCCCGACAAAGTCTCCGAGGTGT
>JAXDQN010000556.1:0-5072 GCA_034667865.1 Gammaproteobacteria bacterium | reverse complement strand
TTGCATGGAGCAATCACTTGAGTTGAGATTTGGCAACCAATCAGGAATCCCGACATGGCGATATTTCCGGCAACGGGTGTCGAGCAGAACAAGCCGGCGTGCATCGACGCTGACAGCTGCCAAATTCTCAGCTTCCGCACCTTGGATGAGCGCGCCAATCAGGGCGCGCGACTCTTGCGACGCCTGGAGCTTGAGCCCTCCGATGTGCTCGCCGTCCTGTTGCCGAACTGCTTTGAGGTGTTTGCAATCGCCTGGGCCGCGCAACGCACCGGGCTGTATCTCACCACCATTTCGCCCAAACTCAGCGCCGCCGATATCCGCTACATCCTGCAAGATTCGGGTGCCAAGGTGCTTATTACGTCGCTCCTCTACGCGGAGCTGGCGGCCGCAGCGATCGAAGGCCTGTCGGTCGAAGCGTTTCTCAGTGACGGAGAAAATCAATCGTTCGCGGACTGGGCGAAAGCGCGCGATCAGTTCTCCGCGCAGCCTATATCGGATGCCATCGCCGGCGCCGACATGCTGTACTCCTCCGGCACGACGGGACGGCCGAAAGGGGTCAAGCCCGCCCTTCCCACGGGAGCCGTGGACGCGCCGACACCGCTCATGCGCATGGGCCAGACCCTGTACGGTATGGATGAACACAGCATTTATCTCAACACCTCGCCGCTTTACCACGCCGCGCCCTTGCGCTGGGCGATGACCATTCACAGGCTGGGTGGCACGGTTGTGTTCAATGAGAAATTCGACGCTGCGCAGACGCTGTCCCTCATCGACACTTATAAGATCACTCACGCAACGTTCGTGCCGACGCATTTCATTCGAATGCTGAAGTTGCCGGAGGCGATTCGTGGCGCATCGAATCACTCAACGCTCAAGGCGATCGTTCACGCCGCGGCTCCCTGCCCCGTTCCCATCAAGCGCGCGATGATCGACTGGTGGGGTCCGATCATTCATGAATATTATTCAGGCACCGAGATGTGCGGCATCACCGCGCTCTCGGCCGGCGAATGGCTGGAAAAGCCCGGGTCGGTCGGGCGCGCCGTGTTAGGACAGCTGCGGATCGTAGACGATGAGGGCCGCCTGCTTCCGCCCGACGCAGTCGGCAACGTTTACTTTGCCGACGGACCGGCTTTCGAATATCACCATGATCCTGACAAGACCCGCGCCGCTCATGAGGCTCATGGCTGGGCGACCATGGGAGATATCGGACATGTCGATGCCGACGGCTACCTGTTTCTGACCGATAGAAAGCATTTCATGATCATTTCAGGCGGCGTCAACATCTACCCCCAGGAAGTCGAGAATCTGCTGGTTACGCATCCGCAGGTTGCCGACGTCGCAGTCTTTGGCGTACCCGATGAGGAAATGGGCGAGAGCGTGCTCGCCGTCATTCAACCCGCTTCCTGGAAAGATGCCGGTGAGGGGTTTGCCGAGGAACTCCGCAAGTTTGTTCGCGACGCTCTGGGCAGCGTCAAGTGCCCAAGGCAATTTGACTTTCGAGAGGTGCTTCCGCGGGAGCCGACAGGCAAGCTGATGAAGCGGCTGCTGCAAGAAGAGTATAGAAAGCAGCCTCCTCATACCTGAGGTCGCGGTCTCAGTCGAATAAACTGAGAATGTTCTGATACTTTTCGATGTAGCCGCTATTTTCGCGGTTGTAACTTGGCCTAGTACGTCGTGTCGCCGCGCTCGAGAGCCTGCATGTCTACATACCCCGGATGGATCATCTCCACGACTTCCTTTGCATGTTCTATCCCTTGCTCGCGAGTATCGCTTGTGAAAAGGTCCTTGTAGTTTTCAAGGTTCTTCTGGGCGAGTTCCTCGCCACCGCTTGCCGCAATGATGAACCAACCGAATGACCGAATGTAATCCGGTGCACCGACGCCACGGCCATGCTTCAGCATCGCGCCCACGTTGTTTTGACACATGCCGTCTCCTGCTTTCGCGCAGGCCAGATAAATCTGGAAGGCCCGTTTGTCATCGCGGAGAATCGTCCCGCAGCCCTTGTCGTAGAGGTATCCGAGATTTGCTCCGGCCTTGCTGTAGCCCAAGCTCATGGATTTGTAAAAGAGGTTTCCGGCTCTCACGCAATCGCGGGGAATACCCTTTGCTTCGGTCATTCGATCACCGAGCTTGAAGAGAAAGAGAGGCTCATTGGGTGCGCACTTCACAGCGTTAGCAACGTAGAGCGCAGCTTTGGTGTAGTCGACCGAAACACCAGCACCGCGATCGTACACCGAGGCTATGCTAGTGAAAGCGCGGCAATATCCCTGCTGCGTAGCCGCCAACCAATAGGACTCTGCCTTAGCTAGATCTTGCGGCACCGCCGCTTTGATCGCATCTGACACTTGGTCTTCGCCTCCAAAGCGCAGGCTGAAGAACTCGCTGCGCAATTTTGGATCGGAATGCAGATCGCCCAGTGAGGCAGTGGCAAGCCCGTAGCCCCGATCGCTCAACGCACGCAGCATCGACATGCCTTTGGCGACATCCAACGGAACACCGTCGTCTCCCATCAAATAGAGCTTGGCCATCCCCCAGCTTGCGGCTCGCTCGCCTAGGTCGGCTGCTTGAGCAGCGAGGGCGAGGCCTTTAGGGTAGTCCTCGGGTATGCCAAACTCCCCGGTCAGGTAGAGCGCTGCCTCATCGTAGACGCAGAGGGATTTTTTTAACTGCGCGCATTTCTCGAGCAGCGCCAGCGCCTTTTTGATGTCCCGCGGGCCACCCTCTCCGATCAAGTTTTGTCGCGCCAAATTGTAGTAGCCGAACTCGCTGCCCATGGCGGCGGCTTGTTCGAAGTACTTGCGGGCGATTGCATCGTCAACCTGAACGCCGAGGCCGTCCTCGTACAGAAGCCCCACGTTGCTCATCGCCCATGCGTGGCCTTTTTCGATTGCTTTGTTGTAGTAGAAAAGCGCCTGAGCGTAGTCGAGATGCCCGCTCTCGATGTGGAAATAGCGTCCCAAACGAAAGGCGGCTTCGGCGTCGCCTGAATTTGCGAGTTGCTGAAGAGCAGCAAGGGCTGAGCGTCGATCATCCACACTTGTCTGCCATGACAGCCGCGTCGCCAGGCCGTCAAGCTGGCCATTTCCGGCCATTCTTGGAGTGTCATGGTTCCCAAACTGGAATGCCGGTTGAACGGCCTTGCAATTGACTGACGTCAGCAGACATAAGGCGCCTACTTGCCAGATGCAGCTCCAAAGAGTGGCACGTCTCCTCAGATGTGGCCGGGTGAAATTGAAGGCGATGGAAAGCAATTTGGGTCCCTCCAAGCTAATCCGTCTGGTTCACCACCGGTCCTCGACCAGGCTGCATTTCTTGAACCGTATGCGAGTGTCAAATGCTACGCCTCGCATGAAGTTGTCCAGGTGACGGAACGCTCAGAAATGTGGAGCAAGCCATCGCAGCTTTTCGGTACGTTGGGGCCTGCATCAAGGTTCCGTGTCCCAGCGAGACCGACAGCTCCAGAACGCGCAAACACGCAAGATGAGCGTGGCAAAACTAATTGAAGAGATGGCCACTATCCCGTTGGCAGGCTTCGATGCCGAAACTCGTTTCGATTTGCGCGCCGCGAGCGGCCGCTCGAAGCGCAATTAATGTGGCGCAACGACAATGTTGCCGTACGTCACTCAACGCTAGTGTGCCCGTTCGACGTATTCATCAAGTTATGTATAGAGCTTCCGGCTCAACAATTATTCTAGATATAACCTATTGATTCTGCTTACTTTATAATCAAATAAGCTAGAGCATCTTGAAGTATCATGACAAATCATGATTTATCTTGATGAGGTTTGCCATGAGCGTGCTACGCAAGTTTTCTTCCCAAGCTGATCCAGAAGTGCTCGAAGGGTTGCAGGACATTGCCACCCGAGAGGGCCGCCAATTCCAAGCCGTTCTTGGTGACGCTATGCGCGAGTATCTGACCCATAAACGTCAGCACTCGCCAAGAAGAAACGTTCTTGAAGCCTTCCAAGAAAGCCTCAAAGAGCACGATGAGTTGTATCGCTTGCTCGCCAAGTGACGGAATACATCACAACAGCAGAGGCGCTTTTTTTCCACAAACAGCTTATCGAGCGCTACGGCGGCGCAACTGGCATTCGCGATGCCGGAGCGCTCGAATCAGCCCTGCACCGCCCGCAAACAGGTTACTACGACACAATCGTCGATGAAGCCGCCGCGCTGCTCGAAAGCCTCGTTCAAAACCATCCGTTTGTGGACGGCAATAAACGCGTGGCTTTTGCAGTGGTCGATGTCTTTTTGCGAATCAATGGCTACTGGATTAATGCGAACTCCAAAGAAATCTACGACCATGTCATCAAGCTTTTCGATGACCAGGCCTTTGACATGGCGCATTTGATACCGTGGTTGCGCGAAATCGTTCGCCCGCGTAATTCGGAACTGTAGACGCAGATCCGCATTGAGTGACTAGCGTCCGCGCCTCAATCCTTCGCGCCATGGGGCCGCCGCCCAGATGTTAGCGAGACTCGACCAAATCAATGTATTTCGATGAACGGCCAGCGAAATCTCGGGTGCTGGCCCGAAAACAAGGTATTGCAGCCGTAACCCCAGCTGCGTCGCGGTTAGGCCGTCGAAAGTTGGCGTGAGCGCGCCGATACCGGCCGGGCCACGGCCGTAACACTTCGTGGACTGGACGGGCTGGTCATTGTAGAGACCGCTGGCTGCTGGATACACTGCGAAGCGGGCACAATCTCGCGCCAAGGAAGGAATGGTGATGGTGAATTGGGTTCCGCTGGTATTCGCTGCACTGCTCATCGCCGGTTTCCTTGCCGTTACCATCATCCCGCTCGTCACGGGGGCTCGACTGTCGAAGCACGATTCATGCCGAAGTGGCCACGTTGGGGATTCATTGATGCGCTGGCTCGCGCCGAGCGCGGAGTTCCGCAGGAAAATTCCGCGGACGGGCCGGCGTTTTTCTACATCTCATGCACCGGATCACCTTCTGCCGCATGGGCTGCCAACTCGAAGTTGAATTTCGGCTGCGTGGGCGGCGCTGAGCTCGTCATCGATGCAACGGCCTTCAGCATTGCCGGAATTCGTCCGCGAGCCTTCCTATCCCC
>JAXDQN010000555.1:0-5748 GCA_034667865.1 Gammaproteobacteria bacterium | reverse complement strand
CATCGAGTGATCCCTGCTCATACAGAACCTGCGCGACAATGCTCGCCGGCAGCGCCGGTAGCCCGTCGTTCGGCTTGCATGCCGTCTGTGCAGCCTCCAGGGCATCCATCGCCAACCGCTTTGCCCCCGACAGCCGCAACTGTTCAAGTTCGAATGCCGCTTCGACGCAAAGATTAATTACGGCTGCCATTGCGTGGCGCTTCGATAGGATGACGGTCGGACGATGTCTCGGGACGGAGTTAAAGCCGTCGAAGTCTCTCAACCGCCAATGCGCAAATCGGCAGACAGCGGAGGCGGCACGGCGCGCCCCTGGTGAGATGCCGCTGCACCTGAGAGCCTTCAGCGCGATCTGAAGCGCACTCAGGCTGTCATCCTGAAGGGCCGCGCCCATGGCGCGAAGCACGGCCATGTCGGCGCGCACCCTTCGCGCGAAGCTTGACGGTGCGTCGCCCAGCGCGCGCTCGATTCGGTCGATGTGCTCGTAAGCCTCCCAGAGTTTCCACCTGAATAGAAGCTGGCGCGCGCACCGTGAGTCGCGGCGAATTTGCGTGATGTCCGCATTAGTGAGAATGCGTCGGACCTTGGCGAGCAAAAAAAACCCGCAAAGTTCTCGCTCAAGGTCCGCACTAGCGTGCCAGGAAGAGTACAACGCGTTTGGATTATCCCAGAGGTACAGAGCGTTGTTTGAGACGGTCTCACAACCATGCGCGTCGTAAATGCGGGTCGCAATGTTATGTTCCGTCATATCAAGTTCCCTCGGGTGAGAACCGACACAGAGGAGGCGTAGCGCACGTCGTGACGCCGCGCGACTCGCGCCATGCGCGCGGCGGCTGCCCCGCGTAGCGTTTGAAAACGCAGATGAAGTGTGACTGGGTTTGAAAGCCGACCGATAGCGCGATATCGACCAGCGGCATACCGGTTCCGGCGAGCATCTCCTGTGCCCGCTCAATCCGCCGGCGCAAGAGATATTCGTGGGGCCGCAGACCTGTGGCAGCCCGAAATTGCGCCGCGAAATGCATGCGTGTGAGGCCGGCCGACGAAGCCACATCGGCAAGCCTCACGGGCTTGCCGATGTGGGCTTCGAAATAGTCGATGGCTCGCTTGAGTCGCCATCGCGAAAGCTTGCCTACTTTCGGTCGCTCGGCCGTGGCCAGGCGGTTAGCCGAGGAGAGAAGCCTTGCAATGATGGCGAGGCCGATACAATCCGCATAGATCTGCCCAAACGAGCCACCGACTCGGTCGGCTTCAAGCAACGCGCGTGACAGCGCGTCGACCGTGACATCCTTGCTTGGAACGCCTTTCGAGCAAAGCACCGGTGTTGGATGGCCGATCATGTCGCGGGCGCACTCGGCGATCAGATTGTTAGGTACGTGTAGATGCAGGACATCGTACGGCCCACGAAACAGACAACGAACGGAGTCAGCAGGCTCGGTGACATGGACCGTCCCAGGTGTAGTGACGCCGTCCTGCACGGTTCGGCCGGCCACTCCAAACCGAATGTTCGTGTTCCGCAATACGATCTTGACGACGTGGCAATCCGCGGGCGTTTCGGAGGCAAACTCTCGTGTCTGCCCGTTGCTGCCATGCCATCGAGTGGCAATTACCTTCGATGCCGATAACGACGACGCCGAAGAGTGGCTGGGAACTCGCCAGTCGGACTCGTCATCAACGATGTTTCGCTGCAACTGGTCGGAATGTACATCGGTCAGTGAATCGGCTGCAGCGCTCGCCTGGGTACCGAAGGAGTACATCCATCACCTCGCTGATCCATACACCTCGCTGATCGACACCCTACTCTTGCCCGCCGGACCGATTCCTTGCGCTTTTGCTGAATTATTCTGAAGACAATCCTGAAGTACGATGCTTTTGTGGATTTGGGGAAGGATCAGTCACTCTGGACCAGTTCAGGGCCGGTATATATTCCATCTCGCGTTGTCGATGAGGCGGCGGGTGCTCGATGCCGATGTGTGACCTCGCGCCCTATCTCGTGGCGAAACGAAGCCGGCTGGCGCTATGAAGAATCGATAGGGATGTCAAAGTAACGCTTCAATACGGCGATGTGGCTGCCGATCTTGCCATCTGGTTGAGTGCTGCGAATAGGATACGGACACTCGGTACGACCTCGGCGGGCAGTCCGTGCCGCTTCGCCATCCAGTTCGGGTCAGTATAGGAAAGCCATGTGACGCCCGCTTCATCCTGCCAGGCTAGCGCTCGCAGTGGCAGGTCAATCCCAGTCGTCTGGACGAATTCCATCAGCGGAGTGCTGTCTCTTGCATCCCCAAAGATCAATAGCTCGGTCGGCCGCAGAGAGAGTCCAACGGCTGCCGCCGCGGCCGCATGATCAATATGCGCCAATGCGATCATGCCCCTTGCCCTGACTTCGGCCTCAAAGCGATTCATGGTCTCTTCGGGCCCGTAGCTGCTGCGTATGGTTGTTAATCCGCGTACGGCCATTGTTCACACTGAGGGGGTAATTTGTCGGCCTCCTTTCCGGTACCCCATTCGTGGATGTGAGGCGCTCAAAGTGATCTTGAGACCGAGATGTTTGCCCAGAAAGCTATTGGGGGTCTTCCCAAATTGCTCGCTCGATTGTCAAAACGCCGAGTGTCGGGCATCCGTGGCAACCCGCCTCGCCGCGCAACTTCGGCCAGTTGCCCGCCCTTAAGAAAGCACAGATGACAGCGATTGCAGAATCGCACTCGCGGAACGCAAATCGGCTGTCTCGAGACCTTCGGTAAATCGCTCGTACACCGGTGCGAGTAGTTGTCTCGCGTGGTGCGGCCGATCCTGAATGGCCCTCAAACGCGCAAAACTGAGGGCAACCCGAAGTTCCCACGAGAGCGCTCCTTGCTCGCGGGCCACCTCGAGCGCCTCGGAGAAGTACCGTTCGGCCGCCGAGACGCACTGATCACCTGCGCCGCGGAGCAGTAACTCGCCCTTATAACGAAGGAGCTCCGCGACGAACCAACGCTCACCGCCGCGCTCCGCCGCCGCCAGGGCCCGGTCGACGCTGCCGAGCGCTTCGGTGAGCCGTCCGAGCCCAGCCAAGCCCTCGGCCAGCGCACCCAGGAATTCGGGGTAGCATATTGTCCACCCGCTGCTCTCGCAGTTGTCGAGAGCGGTGCGCAGCCGGACCGTACCCGTCCCAAACTCGCCTCGCCTAATATGTAGCTTCCCTTCCCAACACTGGGCCAAACTCTTCCAGAAAGGCGCTCTGAGGCTTGTTCCGAGATCCATGAGCATCTCCACGGCGCGCCCCGCGGCAACGAGGTCACCTGTCATGACTGCAAGGGAATAGGCACCATAGTGAAGGACCCAGCACAGCGTGGGTTTGTGACCCGCAGCCTGTGCCTCCTCGAGGCTCGCGTGGGCTTGGTTTAACCCGCGATCCACAAAGCCTCGCAGCCAGAGCACCCGCGCCAGCGCCGCTCGCCCAAGCAAGCGCAGATCGCCGCAAGACCAAATCGTGTGCCGTTGATATGCAGGCGCAACATCAGCGTCGAGCATACGTTCAAAGTATTGTTGGGCCTCGCGCTGCTTGCCTCCATAATGCAGACAGTTGCCAATGAGCCGATAGGTAATCGGAGCGAGTGCTGGGTCGCCGATGCGAAGCGCGAGGCACTCGAACCTCTCTGCAGTGGACCGCGCCTCACGACAATCGCCAGAGTGATGGTATGCGGTACACAACGAGAAGAGAACTTCGAGCACGGCGTCCGTGTCGCCCTGCCCCTCTGCGACACTTAACGCCTTTGCCAAACACATCTTGAGTTGTTGTATGGAACCCATGGTGTAAAGCAGCGTCAGCGCGAGTGCGATGTGCAGCTGTACTGTGAGGGCTGCGTCCACGCTCGAATTAGACAAGCAGTCCAGCGCGTGCCTAAGACGCTCGCGGCCCTCGACCACTAAAGACTGGTCTAACCACACCGGCGCGTATCCGGCCGTCAGAGCGATGCCGATCGCCGTATCTCCGCCTGGGGAGAAGCACCAGTCGAGAGACGCGCGCACGTTGCCGATCTCTCGCCCATAGCGCGCCATATCGTCGGCGGTAGGCTGCACCCGCGAACCAGGCATCGCCGGCTGGACGAGGTCTCGAAAGTATTCGGCGCAGCGTCGCGCGGCTTGTTCGGCTTCACCGCTTTCAGCCAGTTTCTCGAGTGCATATGCCCGAATCGTCTCGAGCAGCCGCCAGCGACGGGCGGGCCCCGATCCATCCACTGTTACAAGCGACTTGGCGACGAGATTTGCGATATGTTCGAAGAACGCGCAAGCGGCATGATCCTTGTCGCCCATCACAGCGTTCGCCGCCTTGAGCGTGAACCCGGCGGCGAAGACGGCCAGTCGGCGCAGCAGGCACCGTTCCGGCTCGGGTAGTAGTTGATAACTCCAATCCAGCGTTGCACGCAACGTCTGATGCCGTGGCAGCGCGGTTCTACGCCCGCCGATCAACAATCCAAATCGCTCATCCAGGCGGGGAAGAACCAGCTCGGGTCCGAGCATTGCGGCACGCGCCGCCGCAAACTCGATCGCGAGCGGGATGCCGTCGATGCGACGACAGATGGCAGCAATCGTACGAAGGTTCTCACCGTGCGAAGAGAATTCCGGGCTTAACGCCGTTGCCCTGGCGATGAAAAGCTGTACGGCGCTATGTCCGAGGACAACTTCTGATTCCTCCTGATGCTCGCTCGGCACATCCAGAGGGGGAACGCGATAGACGTGTTCGCCCTCGATCCGCAGGACCTCGCGGCTCGTCGCCACAATGGAAGTAGCCGGGCACAGACGCATGACCGTTTCCGCCATTCGGGCGGCCGCGTCGATGACGTGTTCGCAATTGTCGAGTACGAGGAAAAACTTTTTACCTCCGATGGCGCGTGCGACAGATTCCGGGCAAATCTCGTCGCTACCCAGCTTTAAGCCAAGGATGCCCGCGACCACGGAAGGGACGAGACCGGGCTCCGGCAGCGCTGCCAGATCGACAAGCCAACAATCACCGTGGACGGCCGGGCACAGGCTGCGGACAACCTCCAGCGCCAGCGTAGTCTTGCCAATCCCGCCGGGTCCGGTCAGCGTGATCATCCGGCAGGCGCGGAGCATGTTCCGCACCTGCTGGACCGCCGCAGCTCGCCCAATCACCTCAGACGCCACCGCGGGTATATTGGTCTGAAACGGTTGGATAGGCGTCCGCGTGGGATCTGGCGCAACCGAGACAGCCAGGGTGCTCTCCTTCCGAATCGCCCACTCTCCCACCAGGCGATATCCACGGCCAAAAGACGTTCTTAGCGTCCCCCGATCGGGGCCGAGTGCCTTGCGCACCGCGGATATGTGAACCTCGAGTGTATTTTCCTCGACGATCCCGCCCGGCCATACACGGGCCATGAGTTCGTCCTTAGTGACGAGTTTGCCCGCCGACTGAACCAAAACCACAAAGATCTGCAATGCTCGGTTCCCCAGCTGAACCGGGACTCCGCGCGCGCGTAGTTCACGCCGCGCGAGATCTAGCGCCCACCCGCCAGATTCGTATACAAGGTGTCGATCTTGTTCAGGCATGCGCGCCAAAGTCTTGTCTGCGTACAGACACGGGCACTTCCTGACCACCGAAGCGGATTTGTGCGCCTGATCGTCTTTCTCTTCGCCACGCCGCCGGAGTTTCCCCAACGCAGTTTCGAAACCGTTCGCACCAATGAGCCCGATCGGTGAAGCTGCAACGCAGTGCAATATCACTCAACGTCGAGTCCTCGGCCAGTATGAGAT
>JAXDQN010000554.1:0-4397 GCA_034667865.1 Gammaproteobacteria bacterium | reverse complement strand
TGATCGTGGAATCGGCGGCGCGGGCCATGTTTGCTGCGGCCCGGAACGTGAGATAATTTGCTTCGACTCGGGTTGGCAACCAGGGAGCACAAGCGTGAAGTTTCGACTCATCACAACGATATTCCAGGGTTCTTTGTGTGCGGCGCTAGCCGCTTGCGGCGGTTCGGCCGGTGTCAAGCGCGACGATGTTCCGGCTTCGCTGCGGGTACCCGAGGGGCAACAGCTGGTGCAAAAAGCGCACGCAACCGGCGTTCAAATCTATGTCTGCCAGCAGGTCACGGGTGACCCGGCTCGATACGAATGGTCGCTCAAGGCGCCAGAAGCGGAGCTGGTGGGCCGCGGTGGCCGCAAATTGGGCAAGCACTATGCGGGCCCGTCTTGGGAAGGCACCGACGGCAGCAAGGTTGTGGGTAGCCCGGTCGCCAAGGCGTCCCCGGACCCTAACTCGATTCCGTGGCTGTTGCTGACCGCCAAGTCGACCTCGGGAAAGGGCATATTCAGCGACGTACGCTCGATTCAACGTTTGCACACGGTTGGCGGCGCTGCACCCGCCGGCGGCTGTGCACAAACGCAGCTGGGCCAGGAACTGCGCACCTCCTATAGCGCCGACTATTTGTTCTACCGCTGATGCCTGACGACTCGCTGGAACAGATCCAGTCCAAGATTGCCTACCTGGAACGCGCCGCAAATGAGCTGAGCGATGTGGTTTTTCGCCAGCACAACGACATCAAGCTATTGGAGGCGCAGGTGAAGGCTTTACAGGACCGGCTCAACGGGCCGCAATACGAAGAAACTCAGCGCACCCCGGAGCAGGAACGCCCGCCTCACTACTAGGCGGGGGCCTATGGCATCATGCGTGCCCATGTTGTCCCCGATAGATCTCGTGCAGAGCGTCGAAGACGCCGCGAGCAGCCGACCCGATCATTTATTCCTTAGAACGCCGGAGGGGCGCAAGCTCACCTATGGGGCGTTGCGCACGGATTCCGGCCGAATCGCGGCGGCCCTGGTGCGGCGCGGAGTCGAGCCGGGAGACCGGATAACCGTCCAAGTCGAAAAGTCGCTCGAGGCGGTATTGCTCTACATCGCTTGTTTGCGCATGGGCGCCATCTACGTACCCATCAACGTCGCGAATACAGCGCATGAAGTGGAGCATTTCTTTCGCGATTCGCGCCCGAAGTTGGCGGTGGTCCGGCCGCAGGATCGACATTTGGTGGAGCCCTTGGCGGCCCAAGCCGGCATCCACTGCATCGAGACTCTGGGTGCCGATGCCGATGGAAGTTTGCTGCAACTTGCCGCGCAGTGTGAGGATACGTTGCCCGCGTGGCTCCCCTCCGGCAGCGATCTGGCAGCCATTGTGTACACTTCCGGGACGACGGGAAGGTCCAAGGGCGCCATGTTGACCCGCGCAAATCTGGCGTCCAATGCCTCGGTATTGGCATCAGCCTGGCGCTTCACCGGCGAGGATGTGCTGCTGCATGCGCTGCCGCTGTTCCACATTCACGGCTTGTTTGCCGCGATCAATACCGTATTGGCATCCGGCTCCGGCATGCTGCTATTGCCAAAATTCGATGCGGCCTCGACGCTACGGCACCTGCCCGAAGCCACCGTGTTCATGGGCGTGCCGACTTATTACACGCGGCTGCTGCACCATGCCGAGTTGAATCGCGAGTCGACCGGCAACATTCGACTGTTCGTGTCCGGTTCGGCCCCGTTGCTGGCCGAGACGCACCGCGAGTTCTTCGAACGCACGGGTCATGCCATTCTCGAGCGTTATGGCATGACCGAAACATTGATGAATACCTCGAACCCCTACGAGGGGCTGCGCCTCGCGGGCGCCGTGGGCAGACCGCTGCCGGGAACTTCGATTCGCCTCAGCAATGCGAACTGCGAGGGCGGCGAAATGCAGTCCGATGCAATCGGTGTGCTCGAGGTCAAGGGCCCCAATGTCTTCGCCGGTTATTGGCGCGACGAGGAGAAGACTCGCAAGGAATTCACCGCGGACGGCTGGTTCAAAACCGGCGATCTAGGCCGCATCGACGCGAACGGCTACGTGCACATCGTGGGGCGCGCCAAGGATCTGGTCATCAGCGGCGGCTTCAACGTGTACCCGAAGGAAGTGGAAGCCGAGCTCGATTCGCTGGCGGGCATTCTCGAAAGCGCCGTGTTCGGCGTGCCGCATCCGGACTTCGGCGAAGGCGTCACCGCCGCGGTGGTTGCCAAACCGGGGGCCACGCTGAGCGAGACCACCATCATGGACTCAATCAAGGAACGCTTGGCGCGCTACAAGGTGCCCAAGCGCATCATCCTAATGGAAGAGCTGCCTCGCAACACCATGGGCAAGGTTCAAAAAAGCGCGCTGCGCAACGCGTTCGCGGCGATTTATTTGGCGGATTGATTCCCCGGCAGCGTGATCATGGTGAGCGCGCGCGGCCCCAGCTTTGCGTCATCCTCATGCTGGTCGATGACCACATAAAAGCTTTTGTCCTGTGCGCGCGCCGTATTCGCCAGACGAATGCTCAACGTCACGGTGGCCTTGCCCTCATCGAAATACTCGACGTGCGGCAACACCGGCGCGAAATCAGTCACCGGCTTGGCGGTGCCGGACTCGGTCCACCAGGTAAATCCAACCCTGTCGCGCAAATTGCCCTTGCGATGAACCAGTACGCTCGCCGAGGGTTCGTTGAACGGCACATCGACGGTATCCGCGGCCAGTTCAATTTGCGACACGGCGGCGCGCGCGGCGCCGGGTCGAGACGTCACGGGTGACGAAGCTACCGATGACGATGCTGCGGGGGCCGCTGCCCCTGGGGCTGCTGCCACCGAGGCTGGTGCGACCGGGGTCGGTGCTACCGGGGTTGGTGTTACAGGGGCTCGTGCTACCGGAGTCGGGGCTGGCGCCACCGGGGTCGCTGCTACCGGTGTTGGGGTCGGTGCCGGCGGGGTCTGCGATTCCGCTAGAGGTGCTGCGCGTGTCGTCACTGGCGTGCTCGGCGCGCGCGGCGTATTGCTCAATCCGGACAGGTCCGGCGGCGCGGCCAAGTCGGGTGCGGGTTCAACCACCGGCTCGGCGGAACGGTGCGAGGAGGCGTTATCGACCAAGCTTGCAATGCCAGTGGAAAGCTCGTTGTAGTGGGTCGCGGCCCAGAATCCGGCCGCGAGTACTACCAGCGCCGCGGCTGTCACGCCCAAGGCGAATCCGAATCTGCCGCGCGGCGGCATGGGTTGGTAGGTGAGTTCGCCGAGCGCGCGTAACTGCGGCGCGGCCCCTGTAACGTCGAGCGCCTGCAGCCAAGCCGCAACATCGGATGGGCGCTTCTCCCGATCCCAGTGCAAGGCGGTACGCAGTGCGCGCCATTGGCGCCCATGCAATTCGCCGAGACGCTTCGGTTTGATGCCGCGCACCCGAGCTTCAGTCGCCGTGTGATTCTTGAAAGGATGCTCGCCACTCAACAGCAAGTAGGCGACGCAGGCCAAGGCAAATACATCATCGCGGGCGTCGGGCCTGGCGCCTTCCAGCACTTGGCAGCTGGCATAGCCGGGCGTGGCGAAGGACGTCGCGTGAATTTCACCCGCCGCACCGGCGGTAGACAGTGCATGAGATGCGCCGAAATCGAGCACCCGCACATTGCCGCGTTGGGTGATGAATATGTTCTGCGGGTTGATATCGCCATGCACGACGTGGCGCGAGTGAGCATGGGCGATGGCGCTGCCCACATCGCGCACGATTGCCCACGCCTCGGCGCGGTCGAGCCGCGCGTGATTCCTCGCCAGCAGCAATTGACTCAGCAAAGAACCGTTCAACAGCTCCATGGTGAAAAATGCCACCGAACCATCGCGATCGAATTCGAACGCGCGCACGATATTCGGGTGCGACAAGGACTGCAGGTGTTGGAATTCGCGCCGCAGTTCAGCGAACAACTCCGCACGCTTGGTCACCGATGCGTGCAGCACCTTGATGGCCACTCCCTGGCCGCTGGGCGGGATATCGAGCCGATAGTTATCATCAGCCTCATAAACCGTACCCAGGCCACCCTGGCCCAGGACCCCGACGATGCGGTAGCGATTGCGCAGTACGTCGCCGACCCCAATTTCTCGGGCGGCTTCAGGCGCAGAAGATGTTCTTACCTCGGCTGGCGCCTCGCGCGGGCGCGCGGGCGCGGTAACCGCCGACGTCGATGGCAAGCCGGGGGCCTGGACTGGAGGCGCCGCGACGTGGGGCTGAGCGGCTCGCGGCGGTGGTACCGGTGGTGCTACCTGCGGTGTCGATACCTGCGGTGGTGGGGCCGATGGCGGTGCGACTGAAGGCGAAGGCTGCGCGACCGGCGCGATGCTCGCCTGGGACCGCGGAACAGGGTCCTCGACATGCAGGCCGAGGGCGAATTGCGCCAATCCAATGC
>JAXDQN010000553.1:0-2745 GCA_034667865.1 Gammaproteobacteria bacterium | reverse complement strand
GGAATCGGTGTTTGCCGCGCGCGACGGCACCGTCTGGGTCGGAGGCCAGCGGGAGCTCGATGCAGTCGGCAACGCCGGCGTAACGTCGATCCGTTTACCGGGGCAAGTCACCTCGATATTTGAAGATCGCACCGGCACCTTGTGGGTCGGTATCAACAACGGTCTTACATTCCGTAGCCATGACCGATTCGAGACCATTGATATTCCCGACCCCGACCCGAAGGGCATTGTCACCAGCCTTACTGAGGATGTGAACGGCAATGTTTGGGCGGAGGTCCGCGGCAATCCTTCGAAGCTTATCCGCATTCAGGGAAGGCGTGTCCGTGAAGTCTTCACCGAACCTCGCGTTCCGGCGGCTACGAGACTGGCACCGGATCCCGAGGGCGGATTGTGGCTGGGACTCAGAAGCGGCAACCTGGCGCGCTTTCGGAACGGTGTCGTCGAGACTTTTCCCAACGAGACTGCTTCAACGGCGCCTGATGCCGCCCCCATTTCGCAACTCGCCGTGAGGCACGATGGTTCCGTGCTGGCAGCCGCGGATTTCGGACTACTGGGCTGGCATCAGGGGACGTCACGACTCATGACTGTCAGCAATGGTCTTCCATGCGACCGCGTAAATGCAGTCGTTGAGGACGAACACGCGATGGTCTGGCTATCCACGCCATGCGGTCTTCTTGAGCTTACCCCCGAGGAGGTAAATGAGTGGTGGCGCAATCCCAAGGTCATAGTTCATCCCAGGATCCTCGATTCGTTCGACGGTTGGGAGCCCGGAGATGTCTCTTTCCAAGCGGGTGTGCGCTCCGTCGACGGGCGTTTGTGGTTCGCCAATCAGAGTGCAGCTCAGGTGGTCGATCCGGACCACCTGCCTCGCAACACACTCCCTCCGCCCGTGCGCATCGAAGGAATCGTAGCCGATCGCAAAGAGTTTCCTCTTGAGGCCGGCCTGCGGCTACCACGGCTCACTCGCGCTCTGCAGATCAGCTACACGGCGTTGAGTTTCGTAGCGCCACAGAAAGTGCGATTTCGGTACCGATTGGAAGGTCACGATGTGGATTGGCAGGATGCCGCTACCCGCCGGGAGGCGTTCTACAATGACCTGCCACCCGGGGATTACCGCTTTCGCGTGATTGCCTGCAACAACGATGGGGTGTGGAATGAAACCGGAGCGACTCTGGACTTCAACGTTGCCGCCGCGTGGTATCAGACGATCTGGTTTCGCTCGCTGTGTTGCGTCCTCGTCGTGCTGCTGCTCTGGGCGATTTATCGATTGCGGGTGCGCCGGATTGCGGGAACGATGAAAGCTCGTTTCGACGAGCGCTTGGCCGAACGCACCCGAATCGCGCGCGACTTGCACGATACGTTCCTGCAGACCATTCAGGGCAGCAAGCTCGTAGCCGACGATGCGCTGAGCGCCACTACCGATTTGCCGCATATGCGGCTGGCCGTGGAGAAACTATCGGCCTGGCTGGGACGGGCGACCGAGGAGGGTCGGGCCGCCCTGAATTCCCTGCGCACCTCAGCCACGGAGGTGAATGATCTTGCGGATGCCTTCCGGCGGGCAACCGAGGACTGCAGGATTCATAACTCGATGGATATATCGCTTGCGGTGTCGGGGCAGGTTCGGGAGATGCATCCCATAGTCCGTGACGAGGTATATCGCATCGGGTATGAGGCGATCCGCAATGCCTGCGTACACTCACGGGCCACGCAGCTGAGAGTCGAGCTCTCCTATGCGCAAGATCTCAGCCTCCGTATCTGTGACAGCGGCTTAGGTATCGATCCCGATATCGTGCTTCGTGGCAAACAAGGTCACTTCGGTCTGCAAGGCATGCGAGAGCGCGCTTCCCGCATCATGGGCAAGTTCTCAATCGAAAGCTCCGCCGGTTCCGGGACGGTAATCACCCTGACGGTTCCCGGCGGAATCATCTATCGCACGGCAAATAAACAGCCGGCTCGCTGACGACTCATGCTAGCGGACTTGAATTCGGCTTCATGATGCTTGCGCGATGGGCGAAGGCGGCAGCTGCAGAAGGCCGGTCATTTCTTCTTGCTGATTTGACTGCGACCTTTGAGGTGCTGAATTAACCAACGACCCGCCGGGCCTGGCGGCGCATCGTTCCGGTACACCGCTCGCATCGGCATTATCGGCTTCAAACTGCTAGGCATTTGGATTCGAATCACTCGCAGTCTGCGGGCGGCAATATCGTCTTCGACCATGAATTGCGGCATGTTGCCAAAACCGAAGCCGGCCCGCAGAAAGGCGTGCCGAGCCCCCATGTCGGCGAGGCGCCAAGTGTTCTTCGAAAACACCCCATAGCTCTGGCCTTTGGACAACGTTGACCGATCGGTTAGCACGAGTTGCACATGTTTCTGCAGCTCGGAAACTGGGACGATGCCCTTGTATTTGGCGAGCGGATGCGAGGGCGCAACCACGGTCAGCAGGGGTACGTCGAGCAAAAACTCACTGTGCATGGCATCGGGGAGGGTGGGCAGCGATCCGACGATGCCGATCTGGCAGGTCCCCTGCAACACAGGTTCAATGACAGCTCCGAGCACTTCAACGTACAGACGCAGCGGTGTGTGGGGAAAGGTAATTCGAAACTTGGCCACCGCCGCGGTCAATTCATCCATCGGATACATCACGTCGATCGAGAGCGAGAGTTCAGGTTCGAGCCCTTCGCGCAAAGTCTTCGCTCGAGCTTTCAATCCATCCATCTGCTCGGCCACGGCGCGTGCGTTCTCGAG
>JAXDQN010000552.1:0-3904 GCA_034667865.1 Gammaproteobacteria bacterium | reverse complement strand
ACACCTCTCTGGCTGATCGGGAAATCGTGATTCGCCTGCTGGGGGAACCCGCCTGGGAGTTGCTGCACGGCCTGCGCGACGAACGGCGCACGGGCCGCTCCGCGCGCATGCTGTACGAAATCCTCGGCGATATGTGGGTGGTCGACCGCAACCCTTACTTGCAGGATGACCTGCTCGACAATCCCAAGCGCCGCCGCCAGCTCATCGCTGCCCTGCACCACCGCTTGCACGAAATCGAGATTCGCCGCGAACCGAATGACGCCGGCCGCGACGCCAAAGTCGGCGAGCTGTTGGCGGCTGCGGCCGCCGCAGTGCGGCGCTTCGAGCAGCACTTCACCGCGATGCAGACGCTGCGCAAGCGCGCGCGCCGCCGGCTTCTGAAAGCCACGCGCGCCGACAACATCCGGCTGGATGCTTTTTCGCGCATCGCCCACGTCACCGATGCCACCGACTGGCGGGTCGAATTGCCCTTCTTGGTGCTGATGCCGGACACTGAGGATGAAATTCCGGCGCTGGTGCGCGCCTGCATCGAGCTGGGATTGACCATCATTCCGCGCGGCGGCGGCACCGGTTACACCGGCGGAACGGTTCCGCTGACACCCTGGTCCGCCGTCATCAACACTGAAAAGCTCGAAGTCTTGGGCACAGTCGAGCGTTTCGTCGGCGGCACTCCCGGCGGCGCCACGGACGCCGGCATGGTGTTCTCCGCCGCCGGCGTGGTGACGCGGCGAGTCACCGAAGTAGCCGAAAAGGCCGGCTTCGTATTTGCGGTTGACCCGACCTCGGCCGACGCCTCCTGTGTGGGCGGCAATATCGCCATGAACGCCGGCGGCAAGAAGGCCGTGCTGTGGGGCACGGCGGTCGACAATCTGGCCTGGTGGCGCATGGTCGACCCCGCAGGCAATTGGCTGGAAGTGACGCGACTGAACCACAATCTCGGCAAGATCCACGATGTCGCAGTGGCAAGTTTCGAACTCACTTGGAAGGACGGGCTGCAGCCCGCCGCGCACGCCACGACTTTGCGCAGCGAACGCCTCGACATTCAAGGCTCGGCGTTTCGCAAAGTCGGATTGGGCAAGGATGTCACCGATAAGTTCTTGGGTGGGCTGCCCGGCGTGCAAAAGGAAGGCTGCGACGGGCTGATCACGGCGGCGCGCCGGGTTCTGCATCGAGCGCCCAAATTCACGCGCACGGTGTGCCTGGAATTTTTCGGACAGGCGCGCGACGCCATTCCCGGCATCGTCGAGATCAAGCTCCACTTGGATGCCAGCGCCAAAGCGCAGGGGGCGATGCTCGCCGGTTTGGAACACATGGACGAGCGCTACCTGCGCGCCGTGGGCTATAGCACCAAATCCAAGCGCGGCGCGCTGCCAAAAATGGTGCTGCTCGGCGATATCGTCGGCAATGACGAATCGCAGGTCGCCGCCGCTGCGTCGCAGGTGGTGCGTATTTCCAACGCCCGCTCCGGTGAAGGATTCATCGCAGTCAACGCGGACGCGCGTCGTAAATTCTGGTTGGACCGCGCCAAAACCGCCGCCATCGCCAAACACACCAACGCCTTCAAGATCAACGAGGATGTGGTGATTCCGCTCGAGCGTCTGGGCGCGTACACCGATGCCATCGAGCGCATCAACATCGAGCTTTCGATCAGCAACAAGTTGGAGCTGCTGGACTCCTTGGATGAGTACTTCGCGTCGGCGCAGGAATCCCCCGCCATGGAAGAGTTGGACTTGAGCCGCCGCGCCCAGGCGCGTGAACTGCTCGGCGCGGTACGGGCGCGTTGGCTCGGATTGCTCCATTCAATGGACACCGCCCTGGTCAACGGCGGCACCGGCTTTGACCGGCTGCAAGATCGCAGCGTCCGGGTCAGCTGGAAATCCGAAGTGCGAGAACCCCTGACGCACATCTTTCCCGGCGCCGGCGGTACGGCGGTGCTGGCGCAATGCGATTCGCGCCACAAGCAGGTTTTGCAGGGCCGCGTGTTCGTCGCACTGCACATGCATGCCGGCGACGGCAATGTGCACACGAACATACCAGTCAACTCCGACAACTATCGGATGCTGCAGACGGCCAATCGCACGGTGGCGCGCATCATGGGCATCGCGCGCGACTTGAATGGCGTGATCTCCGGCGAGCATGGCATCGGCATCACCAAGCTCGAATATTTGAGCGACGCCGAACTGGCGGGCTTTCGTGCCTACAAGCAGCGCATCGACCCCGAGGGCCGCTTCAATCAGCACAAGCTGATGCCGGCCAGCGATTTGCGGCGCGCGTACACACCCAGTTTTGGATTGCTCGGCCATGAATCCCTGATCATGCAGCAGTCCGACATCAGCTCCATCTCGGATGCCATCAAGGATTGCCTGCGCTGCGGCAAGTGCAAACCGGTGTGCGCCACGCATGTTCCGCGCGCGAATCTGCTGTATTCGCCGCGCGACAAGATACTGGCAACCTCGCTGTTGATCGAGGCCTTCCTTTACGAGGAACAGACTCGCCGCGGCGTGTCGCTGCGGCACTGGGATGAATTGTCGGACGTCGCGGATCACTGCACGGTGTGCCACAAGTGCGCGGCGCCATGCCCGGTCGACATCGACTTCGGCAATGTCTCGATGGCCATGCGCGATCTGCTGCGGCGAATGGGCAAAAAACGCTTCAACCTGGGCACCTCTGCTTCAATGTTTTTCCTGAACGCTACGCGTCCGCAAACCATCAAGCTGGTGCGCAAAGTGATGATTGAATGGGGCTACAAGGGCCAGCGGTTGGCGAATCGCGCACTGCAGCCCTTCGCCAAGGCTCAGACCACGCGGCCGCCCGCCACCACCGGCAGCACGCCGATCAGGGAGCAGGTGATCCACTTCGTCAACAAGCGCATGCCGGGCGGTCTGCCGAAGCGAACCGCGCGCGCCTTGCTCGACATCGAAGACCGCAACTATGTGCCCATCATTCGCGACGCCGCCCGCGTGGCCGCCGACGCCGAGGCGGTGTTTTATTTTCCGGGATGCGGATCTGAGCGTTTATTTTCGCAGGTGGGCTTGGCCACCCAAGCCATGCTGTGGCATGTGGGCGTGCAGACCGTGCTGCCGCCCGGATATTTGTGCTGCGGTTACCCGCAGCGCGGCGCCGGCGAATTCGACAAGGCCGAGAAGATCATCACCGATAACCGTGTGCTGTTCCACCGCGTCGCCAATACGCTGAACTATCTCGACATCAAAACCGTGGTGGTGAGCTGCGGTACTTGCTTCGATCAACTGCAGGGCTATGAATTCACAGAGATCTTCCCGGGCTGCAAGATCATGGACATTCACGAGTACTTGATGGAAAAAGGCGTGCGGCTGGAAAATGTCACCGGCGTGCGCTACATGTATCACGACCCCTGTCACTCGCCCATGAAGAAACACGATCCCTTGCAGGTGGTGAACACCTTGATGAACAGCGCCCAGAACGGCGTCATCGAGAAAAACGATCGCTGTTGCGGCGAGGCCGGCACTCTGGCCGTGACCCGCCCGGACGTCTCCACACAGGTGCGCTTCCGCAAGGAAATGGAGGTGCGCATCGGGGTCGAGCAGATCCGCGCCGCCGGTCACACCGGCGAGGTCAAGATGCTCACCTCCTGCCCATCCTGCTTGCAGGGTCTGAAGCGCTTCAACGATGATGCCGAGATGGACGCCGATTACATCGTGGTTGAACTCGCCAAAAACCTGCTCGGTCCGGACTGGCTCCCGCAATTCGTGCAGCGCGCCAACGCCGGCGGCATCGAGCGAGTCCTGGTCTGATGAGTGCCGAGAGCTGCGATGTCGTCGTCATCGGCGGCGGTCCCGCCGGCAGCACCGCCGCCATCTTGCTGGCGCGCCAGGGCTACAAGGTCATTGCCCTGGAGAAGGCTCGCCATCCGCGCTTTCACATC
>JAXDQN010000551.1:0-6724 GCA_034667865.1 Gammaproteobacteria bacterium | reverse complement strand
TGGGGTTCCGGTAGAACGTGACGCCGCGGCACGCCGCGGTGTAGGGCACCCACGCGAGCGGGACCTGGGGATCGTACATCCACCGCTTCTCGCCAGTCGCCGCGTTGAGCGCGAACAGCTTGTTCATCGGCGTACAGCCATAGAGAACGTCGCCAATTTTGAGCGGAGTCAGCTCCGACCCGTATTTCTTCGGAATGTCGCCCGTGTGGAAGGTCCAGACGCGCTTGAGCTCCTTGACGTTTGCGAGCGTAATTTGCGCGAGCTCCGAATACCGCTGCGCGCTTTGGCCGCCACCATAGGCATTCCACTCACCCTTGTTGGGCGCGTATGCGGGATCCTCGAAGACAGCGTCGGCTCGTGCGTTTGGTAGTGCGAATGCAGCGGGTTGCCGATTGAAGATCGGGATGAGAATGGCGAGCGCAGCAACGAAGATAATGACGCCGACCAAACCCAACTTGCGCGCACGCCGCCCAGTTTCCTGGTCGAGCGTGGGAGCAACCAGAATCGCCAGGACGAGGAAGACGAAAGGTCCGACAAGGCGTGGAATCAATTGCCAGCCCGACAGTCCGATCTCCCAGAAGGTCCAAACGGCAGTAAAGGTGAACGCGCCGATGTAGGTGTAGAGCCCCGCGATCCTTCCTTTGATCACAAGATAACCCGCGGTGAGAAACATCGCGCCGACCACAACGTAATACCAGCTTCCTCCCAGCGCGGCGAGGTAAGCACCACCGCCTGCCAGGACTAGACCGAGCAGTGCGATGGCGATGCCCAGCAGTACGCGTGGCCACACGTTTGTCGTACGGACTTGAACTTCAGGCATGGGCGCTGCTCCTCTGGGTATCGGTGTCGTGCTTCTGCGGCTGCTCCTCGGTAAAATCGGCTCGCTTTTCCGGGACCAGAAGGGAGCTGCGCTGATCGGTCAGCCACCACCACAACCATTGTCCCGCGACCCGGAGCCGGCTCTGCAGCTGCGGCAGGAACAACAAATGGATGCCGCCCCAGATGAGAAACGTGAGGAATCCGCTCATGCGGAGCCGTCGGGACTCGAGCAGCGCAAAATTACGGCCAACGACCGCCATGGTGCCCTTGTCAAAGTACCGAAACGGGCGAGTCCAGGTGCGCTCTTCGATGCGGGCGCGGACGAGCTGCCCGACATACCGGCCCTGTTGGATGGCCACCTGCGCAACGCCCGGTAGAGGCCGACCATCCTGATTGAGTGCAGCCGCATCGCCAACGACGAAAATTCCCGGCCGTTGCGGAACTTCCATGTTGGGTGAGACACGGATCCGACCGGCGCGGTCGGTCTCGGCGTGCAGTTCCTTGAGAATAGGAGCAGGCGAGACACCGGCGGTCCACAGCACGGTGGCACTCTCGATTCTTTGGCCTGAGACGACGACGCCCTGTGCATCGATTTGCTCGACCATTGCGCCCGTCGAGACCTCCACGCCAAGCCGGGCAAGCCGTCTCGCGGCCTTGCCGGCCAACCTCTCATCGAAGCTCTGCAAGATGCGCTTGCCGCCCTCGATCAACAGGATCCGGCTCTCGCCTGGATCAATCCGCCGGAAGCTTGAGCGCAATGTGGCTCGCGCCAGTCCGGCGACCGAAGCCGCCAGTTCGACACCCGTGGGACCTGCGCCAACCAAGACGAAGGTCAGCAGGCGTCCGCGGGCAACAGGGTCCTGGGTTTCTTCAGCCAGTTCATACGCACCCAGAATTTTCGCGCGCACCAGCTCGGCATCGGCAATGGTCTTCAGGCTTGGCGCATGGCGCGCGAATTCGTCGTGACCGAAGTAGCTCGCCTGCACACCCGGTGCGAGGATGAGATAGTCGAAGTCCACCCGCCCTGGCCCGACGCTAGGGGAATTTGTCAGGATTGAGCGCTGCTCATCGGCAGCCAAACCCGACACCTCCGCGAGGATGACGGAGAGATTTCTTTGCCGAGTCGCGAGCTGGCGGATCGGAGCGGCGACGTCGGACGGCGTGAGCAGAGCCGTCGCCACCTGATAGAGCAGCGGCTGAAAGATGTGGTGGTTGCGTCGATCGATCAGCGTCACTTCCGCATCGCAGCCGCGAAGCGCCTTTGCGGCTGCGATGCCCGCAAAGCCTCCGCCGATGATGACGACTCGTGGCTTTTGCTTTCCGGTCATCGAGGTATGGACCTTAGGCAAGCCACTCGGGCTTGCTCGAGCCGCGCGGGACCAGCACGGTTCGGAAGGCGCCCGGAGTCCGGGATAAAACCACTTGGTCGGTAAATCCTTGATACGTGCCCAGCGGAGTTTCAGCCGTGAAAACCTCGGGAGAGACGTAGGTGTGTTCGTCTTTCGAGCCGGCCGTTTCCCGGGCGTAAGCCTTGTCGAGTAAGCCCATCGAGAGCAGCCACAGCACGGTTCTGGTCAGGGATACGACAACGCGATAGCTTCCGCCTTCGGTCGCCCGCCGCCGCAGCGCCTCAAGTACACCGACGGTGCCGAGCCAGCCGACCACGTTGTCGCAAATCGGGATGATCGCCGGCGACTTGGGCTGAGTGGGTGACCCCTCGATGGTAAATAAGCCCGACACAGCGGCGCCGATCTCATCGAAACCCACGCGGTTTGACCACGGACCCTTCTCGCCGTGGAGGACCACCTTGGCGTGAATCAAGCCCGGCCTTTTCTCGCTGAGCTCTTCGGCGGTGAGGCCGTATCTCTCCAAATAACCGGGGCGCCGATTCGAGAAAAACACGTCAGTATTCTTCAAGAGGCGGTCGAACGTCGCGCGATCCTCTTTGGAGCCATCCAGCAGCGTGGAACGCATTCCGACTTGCACATCCCAGGCAAAGGCCTCGATCTCTGCGTCATTAGGCCTCCAGATGTTCAGGACGTCGGCACCGTAATAGGCGAGGTCTCGGCCGATAGCGGCTCCGGCAATCACGTGCCCTAATCCAAGCGCGCGAATCCCTTCCAATGGGGTCTTGGGATCGCGCTTAAACGGTATCGGCTCGCTCTCGCCGATTTTCTCGATAGTGATCAGCGGCATCTTGGAGAGCACTTCGGTGTACTGCGGCTCGCTGCGAAACTCCTCGTTGGTGCGCACCATGGCAAAGACCAGTCCCGCCTCCGCCGCTGCCGCCTCCAACTCCTCGGCGCGCCACTGCAGAATGGCGTTGCCAATGGATTCGCTGCTGTTGCTGCACCTCAAGAAATTGAGGGCGCGCGCCTGCAGCCCGGGGTAAATGTTGAGAGTGACCACGTGACGACCATCGCGTGTTTTTCGGAACAGCGGCAGCTCGAAGAATGGGTTGTCTCGAGGCAATAGCAGGGGACTGCGGCCGTTGAGCGTTTCCCACTTGCCTTCGAAAAAGCCACAGAAGCGCCGCAGGGCTTTCCGGACATCGACATGAATGTCCTGTCCTTCGCCAGTTCGCAATTTCCAGAGCGCTGCCAGCGCTACGGACCTGGCAGCCAGGCCGACGGCAGCCATGGCGCCGAACTTAAATCCGCTGGGCACGATCGGATCCTGTCCATAGAATGAAAGTTTCCCGCCGCTGTCCTTTGCCGTCAGTCCCACATCCGCGAGCACTTGATCCACGGCACCGTGGAAGTCGAACTCAGGTGAGGTGGCGGGACTTCGCAGTTTGGCCTGAAGCAGCTCGGTCAACGACTGTGCTGGCTGAGTGTCCGGGATTCGCACGTTTGCAGAACTCATTTACATTTTCCTCTATGCGTATTTTAGGTTGCGGGCATCTCGACGTAGGCGATGCCGGTGAGGTTGCCCTCGGCAAACAGCAATGTCTTTTGGTTTGATCCGTCGAGGTTCGCGCTGTAGACCGAGCCGGCGAAATCCGTGATGAACATGCGGCCGTGCTTCGGATCCAACGCCAGACCGATCCCTTCCATCAAGTTGGAAAAGACGATTTCGGGCGACTGGCGCTTAGCCTGAGTCGCATCCAACGGTGCACGACTCACCGTGTTGCCGCGCGGCGGGTCCCCCCGGTCGGTCCAGTAGAGCAACCGGCTTTCGAGATCCAGATCGAGATCGATCGGCTCCGGCAGCTTGTCGTAGAGCAGTTCGATGTCCGTGCGGTTGGTCGGCGTTTGGCCCTTCGGAATGGCGAGGTTCGCGCGGAGGATGCTGCCTTCGCCTGAGTTGTCACCGCCTTTTTGGGTCCAGTAAAGCTTGCCGGCATCCGCATCGATGGCTACGCCGACGCACCACTTATTTGGATCAGCACCCGGACGAGAGTCGCCCCGGCTCGTGTCGACCAGTGTCTCGATGGTCGAGCCGTCGAGATTGGCGCGCATCACGCGCATGCCCTCACGGTCCGACCAGTAGAGCTTGCCGTTGGGCTTGTCGACCTGCAGCTGCTTCGGGGTGAAGGTGCCGCCCGGCGCGACGATCGTCGTCATGTTCCGGCCGTCGAGATCGGAGCGGAAGATGGTGCCGTCATTGGCTTTGGGATTGCCCATGTTCGTCCAGTAGAGGTGCCCTGCCGCGACATCGACCGCCAGCCCGTCGGGCAGCTTTCTGCCCTCGTTCACCAGCGTCTTCAAGTCCGAGCCGTCGGTGTTGGCGGAAAGGACTCTTCCTGCGCCGAGGTCGAGAAAAAAGATTCGGGCGACGGCGCCGTTGCCCTTGTTGCCGCCGCTCATGCGCCCACCGCCGCGCGCTGCTTGAGCAACGCAATGTGAACGGAGTTCTCTTCCCGGGCAAGCTGCTCCACCGAACGTCCTGCGGCCTCCTTCAGCACGGCATCGACGACGGTCTGCTTCAGTTGCGGCGTGATATCTGGCGTGCCGAGCGTCTTCATCATTCCCGCGAGAGGGTCCATCAGATGTTCCATGAAATGCTGGATACCGCCCTCCCCTCCGCCAACGTGCCACTGCAGACTCGGACCCATCACGCCCCAGCGAATGCCAGGTCCGTAACTCACGGCGACGTCCGCATCGGCCACGCTTAAAACCCCTTGCTGCACCAGATAGAGAACTTCCTTGTAGAGCGCCGCCTGGAAGCGGTTGGCCACGTGGCCGGGAAGCGCCTTGTGCAAACGCACTGGCTTTTTGCCGATACCCGCGTAGAACGCCATGGCGCGCTCGATCGTGGCTTCCGAGGTCTTGGCTCCGCCTACGACCTCCACCAGAGGAACCACATGCGGTGGATTGAACGGATGACCGATCACACAGCGCTCCGGTCTTTTGGTACCGGACTGAATCACATCCATCGTAATGCCGGAGGAACTCGACGCGATGACCGCGTTGGGCGGCGTCGCCTCGTCCATCTGCGCGAACAACTTGATCTTGAAATCGGGCCGTTCCGGTGCATTCTCCTGCACCCAGTCTGCCTTCTCGAGCGCGCGGCTCATGTCCGGCGTGAACGTCAGGCGATCACGCGAGGCGCCCGGAGAAAGACCGACCTGCGTCAGCAATGGCCACGCATCATCAACGTACTTGCGCAGGTTCGCTTCCGCCTGCGGTCCGGGATCAGTCGCGACCACGTCGAATCCGCGCGCGAGATAGTACGCGGCCCAACTTGCGCCGATCACTCCGGTACCGACGATTGCGATTCGATGCACAGGTTGATTCAAAGACATGTCCGCAGCCCTCCTTCGGTTACAACACGCCTATATCCTGTGCAAAGAAATGCGGGGCGCACATCCCCTCTCTGGGGGTACGGTGGAGTGGAGCGCTCGCGGCTAAGCCGCTTGCTTCGAATGAGCTCTGCCCGTCTCCCGGAGCATAGAGCCGACCACCAGCGCCGCAATCAGAATGCCGATCCAAAAAAGACCGGCGTGTTTGAAGTGCGACGCCGCGTCGATGGTTTGTGCACCCAGTGTTTTGCCGAACTGCCCCGCAAAGATTGGCCCGATAGCCGCGGTGACGGCGAAGGTCAAGAAATTGATCGCACCCGTTGCGCTGCCCTTGACCTCATCAGGATTCACCTCTTTGATGATGGTGTACGGAATCATGGCTGCGCCGGAAGCCACACCGAGGATAAACAGTGTGAGCCAGCTGGGAAGCAATGTCGGAGCGTAAATCAGTTGCACGAAGCCGATCAGCATGATCGCAGCACCGCCAAGATAGACGGGCTTACGGCGACCGAGGCGGTCTGCTAGCCAGCCGAGAAGCGGACAGCCGAACACCCAACCGAGCGGCACCATCGAAATGGCGAAAACA
This sequence comes from Gammaproteobacteria bacterium, assembly GCA_034667865.1. Lineage (GTDB taxonomy): Bacteria > Pseudomonadota > Gammaproteobacteria > Steroidobacterales > Steroidobacteraceae > Bog-1198. The sequence continues at coordinate 575 of JAXDQN010000551.1, read as the reverse complement.
GCATCGGCAAACGAGAACGACTTGTCTGTCTCGAAAAAGCGCACGCCCCAGACCATGTCTCCTACGGTCGTCGGGACAAACAGCAACCCAGCCGCAAGACCGCAAAGATAGGACTGCGGATTGGAGAAGACGATTTTGTACGTGGCCAGGATTCCACCGCTCGCTTTTCCATTCGGTATGCGGGGTGCTTCTTTGGGCGTGATCCACCACAAACCTACCGCCACCAAGAGAACGACGATCCCCGCGCGGCCCCAGTATTGTGGCAGTGACAGTCCCCCAGCGATCCAGCGGCCGACCAGGAGCTGACCGGCCGTGCCGCCGAGCATGCCCACGCACTGCGTGACGCCGATCGCGGTTGCCAGACGCCGCGCCGGCAAGCCGTGGGAGGCCAGATACACAGCGCCTGTAAACGCAAAGGCGGAGCCCGCGCCTTGCAACAGTCGTCCCACATATCCGGCCCATTCTTGTGGGGTTATAAATAAGAGGCACCCAGCCCCGAGGATTGCCATGCCTATGGAGACTACGTATTTAGCCCCCAACCGGTCGAGCAAGACGCCCGCTAGGAGACTCGCGGT
>JAXDQN010000550.1:0-6242 GCA_034667865.1 Gammaproteobacteria bacterium | reverse complement strand
ACTGCGAAAACCGCAAAGTTTTTGATGGGTGCATCCATGCCGATAGGTTCGTTTGCCGAGCAGGCCTTTAGGTCGCGACCCGCATTCCCAAGCGGCGGTACAAATCGGCCGCCAACCACAGCGGGCCGATCATCAAGAATTGGATGTCCTTGAAGAACGACGGGCGCTTACCTTCGATGACATGGCCGACGAATTGGCCAATCCATGCCAGCACGAACAATCCAGTGAAGATCATCCACAGCGGCACGCTGCTGCTACGGCTCAAGCCATCGATGGACCAGAGCATGAGCAATAAGACGGGCAGAACTCCGAGCGCCAGCGGCACCGAAAGGAACGCGTAGTAGATTGCCGCGGCCACAACAACGACGCTGGCCCAGTTCGCCGCAGGAATGGCCTCGCGGATCGCCAGCGGAAACGGCGTGATCCACAAAAGGCCCAGCACGCACCACAAAATCACTGGTACGCAGATCCAGTGCAAAGACTTATTGGTCGGGTTGCGGTGACTGTCGCCGTATTCATTCAGCCACTGATCCACGGTACGCATGGCGCTACCCTACGCCATTGGGCGGCGTGGTCAAAATCCGGCCAAAAAATACCCGCCGGGCGGCGGGTATTGTCATCAACGTCTGTCCTGGCGGGGTGTTTACGCCGAAGCCATCAGGCCTTTCAGCTTGCTGATGGCGTTGGATTCGACCTGCCGCACACGCTCCGCGGATATTCCATATTCATCCGCCAGTTCATGCAACGTGGCCTTGTCCTCTGTCATCCAGCGCCGCTTCAAGATACTGCGGCTGCGATCATCCAGCTTCGCCATGGCAATGGTGAGGCGTTCGGCTGAATCCTCTTCCCATTCCTCGTTCTCCACTTCGATGGCCGGATCGGCATTACTCGCGGGCAGATACATCGCCGGTGAATAAGCCTCTTCCTCATCGGCCTCGGGCGCAGGATCGAAGGACATATCGCGTGCCGACAGGCGCTGTTCCATTTCGCGCACATCAGCCACATCGACGCCCAAATCGCGCGCCACGGCGGCCGTTTCGGCCTCCGACAGCCATGCCAGGTTCTTCTTCATCTTGCGCAGATTGAAGAATAGTTTGCGTTGCGACTTGGTGGTGGCGACCTTCACCAGCCTCCAGTTGCGCAGCACGTACTCATGAATCTCGGCCCGAATCCAATGCACGGCGAACGATACCAAGCGCACCCCTACCGTCGGGTCGAAGCGCTTCACGGCCTTCATCAGGCCGACATTGCCTTCTTGGACCAGGTCGCCCATCGGCAAGCCATAGCCCAGATATCCGCGGGCGATGTGCACCACGAATCGCAGGTGCGACAGCACCAGCTGACGGGCCGCGTCCAGGTCGGCCTCGGAACGAAAACGGACGGCCAGGGCGACTTCGTCTTCCTTCGATAGAACCGGAATCTGGGAAACGCGGTCTATATAGGAGTCCAGGCTCCCCACGGGGCCGGCGAAAATCAGTCCAGTTTGTTTAGCGACTAATGCAGTCATTGGCATTCCTCTCAATCAATCTACGAGCGCGATTGTAGCACTCCAGGGGTTTGAGTGCTAACGCCCAAAATAGTTCAATATCATTAGAAAACATAAGCTTATGTCGGTTCGATCGCGCGGATATGCTGCGTCGCGGAGAGCCAGGAACCGAGCCAAGCCAGCGCCACGGCCAGCCCTAAAACCTCTATCCCCAGCAGCGTTCCCAGGCCGCTCAAGCGGAAGGCGCTGCCGTAGAGCCGAGCCAACTGCTCGATGGGAGCGGCCAGCAACTGGGCCGCGGTGGCTACCAGGATCAGGGCCAGCAGGCCGCCCCCCAAGCCGTACCAGATCCCACTGTAGAGGAAAGGCCGGCGAGCAAAACCATCCGAGGCGCCCACTAACTTCATGACTTCGATTTCGGCGCGACGGTTCAAAATATCGAGCCGGATGGTATTGCTGACGATGAGCACGATTCCGAGCGCCAAGAGACCTCCGGTCAGCAGTACCACTTGGCGCAGGATGCCTAGAATCGCATGCAATCTCTTGATCCATTCGGTGTCGATTTGCACGCTTTGGACATCAGGTATGGCCGCGATGGCGGCTCGCAGGCGCTCGGTGCCGTCCGGGGTGCTGGCAACCAGGGTGGGGGTCACGATCAGCGTGTCGGGCAGCGGATTGTCGGTCAGCGCGTCGAGCGCCTTGCCGAAACCCGAATCCTTGCGAAACTCCGCCATCGCCTCATCGGCGGTGATCACCTTCAAGCCTGCCACATCGGCCTTTGACCGCAGCTGCTTGGCGACCGCTTGAACACGCGTCGCGCCGGCTTTCTTGTCCATGTACACCGACAAATTGAAAGCTTCGTTCAAATTGCCGGTGGCCACGCGCGCGTTCTGCAGCAACAAGTTCAAAAAAAGGGGCAACGCCAACGCCACGGCAATCACCGCCATGGTCATGAAGGCCGCGATCGGCTGTTGGGCGATGCGGCCCAAAGAGCCGACGAAGGTCTGTGCATGACGCTCGAAATAGGCACTGACGGTCATGCGACGCGTCCTTCGCGTAGCGCAATACGCCGCACCTCGAATTGCTCGATCAGATGGACATCGTGGGTGGCCACCACCACGGTCACGCCCACTTCACTGAAACGCTTGAACAGCCGCATCACCTCGAGCGCCAGCTCCGGATCCAAGTTGCCAGTGGGCTCATCGGCGATGAGCAGGGCGGGTTTGGCCACCACCGCCCGGGCGATGCCGACGCGCTGTTGTTCGCCGGTGGACAATTCCAACGGCCGCGACTTTTCCTTGCCGAGCAGACCCACCTGATCCAAGGCCGCGCGCACGCGCTTGTCGATCTCGCGTCTGGATACACCGGCAATGATCAGCGGCAGGGCGACATTGTCCATGACCGGCCGATCGTGCAGCAGTTTGTGATCCTGATACACCACGCCGATTTGGCGGCGAAATTGCGGGATGCCGCGCGATTTCATGGCGCCGGTGTTCTGATTGTTGACGACGACCTGACCCCGGGTCGGCCGCTCGATCAACGCAATCAACTTCAAGATGCTGCTTTTGCCGGCGCCGGAAGGTCCCGTGAGAAACACCAACTCGCCGCTGTTCACGTTAAGACTGATGCCCGACAAAGCCTCGCGGCCATTCGGGTAGCGCTTGAACACCTGCTCGAAGCGAATCAAGCAGTGCGCTCCTCGGCTGCGCCGGTTTTGAGCAGCGCCGCAACGAATTCCGGCGCACTGAACACGCCGAAGTCTTCCGATTGCTCGCCAACACCGATGAAGCGAATCGGGATATTCAACTTCTGCGCAATCGCCAGCACCACGCCGCCTTTGGCAGTGCCGTCCAACTTGGTGACCACCAATCCGGTGACGCCCAACCCCTTGTGAAATTCCTGGGCTTGCGCAACCGCGTTCTGCCCGATGGTGCCATCGAGCACCAGCAGCACTTCGTGCGGCGCGCTCGGATCCAGGCGCGCCAGCACCCGCTTGACCTTCTTGAGTTCATCCATGAGATGGGTTTGGGTGTGCAGTCTGCCGGCGGTGTCGGCGATGAGTACATCGACATTGCGCGCCCGTGCCGCATTCAGCGCGTCGAAAATGACTGCCGCGGGCTCCGCGCCCGCTTGCTGGGCGATGATCGGGACCTTATTGCGCTCGGCCCACACCTCCAACTGTTCGCGCGCGGCCGCTCTGAAGGTGTCTCCGGCCGCCAGCATCACGCTGCGTCCCTCGGCCAGCAGCCGATGCGCGAGTTTGCCGATGGTCGTGGTTTTGCCGGCGCCATTGATGCCGATCACCAGGATCACGTAGGGCTTGATGTTCGGGTCGACGCGCAACGGCTGTTCCACCGGCTTGAGGATATCGGTCATGGCATCGGCCAAGGCCTTGAGAAGGGCCTCGACATCGGCCAATTCCTTGCGCGCCACCCGACGGCGCAAATCCTCGAGGATGCGGCCGGTCGCTTCGACGCCCACATCCGCTGTAATCAAGCGTGTTTCGAGCTCATCGAGAATGTCGGCATCGATCTTGCGACCCGGGAGCAGTTCGGTGATGTCGGTGGTGAGCCAGGCAGGGCCTTGGTTCAACTTGGCGCGCAGGCGCTTGAAAAACCCGCGTACGCCGGGCTGGTCGGCTTCATTCGTCATTGGACGGGTATGATACCGGCGGTGAGCACACTTAAGACGGATTTACCGGGCAGCACCGGGCGCAACTCCGTTCGAATCATCGGGGGCGAGTGGCGCGGCCGTCGCGTGAACTTTCCGGACCTGCCGGGGTTGCGGCCGACGCCGGACCGGGTGCGCGAAACACTGTTCAATTGGCTGCAGGATTGCATCGTCGGCGCGCGTTGCCTGGACCTATTCGCAGGGTCCGGCGCGTTGGGGCTCGAGGCCATTTCCAGGGGCGCCCGTGAAGTGGTGTTTGTCGAAACCGCCCAGGCGGCGGCGCGAGCCCTGCAGGAACAGCTGGTGCGCTTTGGTGGGCAGAGCAGAGGCCGGGTCATGGAGCTGGGTGCCGGCAGGTTTTTGCGTACCACGCCCGTGGCCTTCAATCTGGTGTTTTTGGATCCTCCATTCGGACAGGACGCCCTGGCGGAATACGTGCCTCTGCTCGATGCTGGCGGCTGGCTGAGCCCGGGCGCCCTGGTGTACATGGAGAATGAAAAAAAGGCCGGAGTTCCCGGATTGCCGCCTCACTGGGAAGTGCTCAAATCGAAGTCGGCGGGCGAGGTGGGGTATCATCTGGTGCGCGTCAACGGGCGGACTTAAGTTTTCATGCACAAAAGAACAGCCGTCTATCCGGGCACTTTCGATCCGATCACCAATGGCCACAAAGACTTGGTGCGACGGGCAGCATCGATATTCGATCGACTGGTGGTCGCCATTGCGGCCAATCCCAACAAGGCGCCGATGTTCAGTTTGGAGCAACGCGTGGACATGGCGCGCCGCGTGTTGTCCGACGTGCAGAATGTGGAAGTCATGGGCTACGCCGGACTCACTGTAGATTTCGCAAGACAACATGGACTGGCGGTGATCGTGCGCGGACTGCGCGCCATTTCGGACTTCGAATTTGAATTCCAATTGGCTAATATGAGCCGGCACCTGAGTCCTGACATCGAATCGGTCTTCATGACGCCGCAAGAGCAATACACTTTTATTTCCTCGACGCTGGTCCGTGAAATTGCGGTGCTTGGCGGCAACGTGTCGGAATTCGTCCATCCTCTGGTTGAGATCGAACTGAAACGGCATCGTAAGCTTTGATGCCTGTGCACGCATTTCGCGCGGCGGCGCGTTTTCCGCCCGCCGCGGCCGTTCTGGCCGTCGCTGTACTGTTTGCGCCGCTGGCGCGCGCCGACTCCGCAGCGGCGCCCGTGCATGCGCCCACGCATGCGGCGGTTCCGCACAAGGGCGCCATCGCCAGCGCTTACCCCTTGGCGAGTCAGGCTGGGCAAGAAATTCTCGCGGCCGGCGGCAATGCTTTCGACGCCGCAGTCGCGGTGTCGGCTGCGCTGGCAGTGGTGGAACCCAGCAGCTCGGGATTGGGCGGCGGCGGCTTTTACCTGTTGCATCGCCAGTCCGACGGCATGGAAACCATGGTGGATGCCCGCGAGAAAGCGCCGGGCGCGGCGACTCGCGACATGTACTTGGACAAGTCGGGCAATGAAATCGACAACGCGTCGACCAGCGGTCCGTTGTCGTCGGCCATCCCGGGCGAGCCGGCGGCGTTCGAATACCTGGCGCGCAAGTACGGCAAGTTGCCGCTGAAGCAGAGTCTGGCGCCGGCCATTCGCCTGGCGCGCAACGGCTTCCCGCTGTATGCGCGCCTGCAATTCGGGATCCGCTACAAGCAAAAAATTCTGGCGCAGTCGCCGGACGCCGCCAGGGCCTTCCTGACGGCGGATGGCGCAGTGCCGGAAGTCGGTTTCATCATCAAGCAGCCGGACTTGGCCAATACGCTGGAAGCCATGGCTGCTCAAGGCGCCAAAGGATTCTATGAGGGACGTGTTGCGGCGGACCTGGTCGCGGGTGTGCGCGCCGGCGGCGGCATCTGGACGTTGGAGGATTTGAAATCGTATCGCGTGGTCGAGCGCAAGCCGCTGATCGGCGATTATCACGGTGCCCGTATCGTGTCGGCCTCGCCGCCCTCGTCGGGCGGCATTGCGCTCATCGACTCGCTCAATATCCTGGAAGGTTTTGATTTGCACGCGGTCGATTCGGCCACTCGCAAGCACTTGGTCATTGAAGCGATGCG
>JAXDQN010000549.1:0-7772 GCA_034667865.1 Gammaproteobacteria bacterium | reverse complement strand
CAGCGCTTCGGTCACCACGACGGCATTCAGCCATCCCTCGAGGTCTATGAAGGTGCATTCCGCGGGTGCCGCATGAGCGCGAAACCCGGCGACCAACGGATAGCGGGAATCGTCCGGAGAAGGCACCACCTGGCTGTTGATCAGATCGACGGTAAGATCTTTGCCCGTCGCCTTGGATGCTTCGCGCAGCTTTTGCAGCATCTCGGATGCATTGACGAAACTTAGGTTGGCAATGGGTGCGCCCCATCCCGACGTGCGGGCATCGCGGACGAAGGCTGCCGCCGGCCCGTACACGCCCACGGTCACCACGGCGTCGACACCCGCCTCACGCAACAGCTTGACCTGCGCGCTCATGTCATCCTCATAAGGCTGGTTGCGGGTATAAGTGACCACGCGGACCACCTTCTGGCCAAATTCTGCCAGGGCATTGACCACACCCAGCTCGCCGCTTTTGCCGTACGCATCAGCCTGCGCGAATATCCCCAACTTGGTGAGACCCTTGGAGTGGAGATATCTCACCAAGTCACGGGTTTCTTCGCGGTACGAGGCGCGGATATTGAATACGAATTGATTGTACGGCGGCAATCTCTGCGGATCGGCGCCGGTGAAGGGCGCGACGTTGACGATGTTGTCGCTCTGGTAGTACCGCAGCAAGGGCAAAGTTCGGGTCAGCGTGGGCGTGCCGACGTAGTCGAATAAAAAGAACGCCTTGTCCTGGCCGATCAGCTCATTGGTATTTTTTACCGCGGGATCGGGCTCGTACTTGTCATCCTTGAGAAGGATAGAAAGTTGCCGACCGAATATACCGCCATCGTGGTTCACCAAATTGAAATAGGCGCTGGAGCCGCGCACCAAATCTTGGCCCAATTCCCTCGAGGGACCGGTCTGCACATTGGATACGCCGATGATGATAGGAGGTAGGCCGGCAGCGGCCGTACCGTCGAGCGCCCAAACGCGCGTGCCGGCCAGACCGGCTGCGGCGAGAAATAGGAGCTTTACCAGTACGCGGATTTTCCGTGAAGTCTCCATTGTTGAATTTCCGGATGCCAGAGAGTTGCTGCTAGGCCGGTTCATCGGCAAAAATGTGCAAAACTAGAGCCTAAATCCGCTTTCGGCCGCGATTTTGCCGCACGGCGGTCGCGGCGGTTGAGACTCAGGTCTGCTTTTGGCGCTTTTTTTCGGCCGTCGGCGGTGCGGCGCTGGGCGGTATAGTGGGCGCAATGAGTTATGACTTGGTGATCTTCGATTGCGACGGCGTGCTGGTCGATAGTGAGCTGATCAGCAATCGCATATTTGCGCAAATGCTCAACGAAATTGGCATCTGCATGACGCTCGAGCAAGTGCTCGACCGCTTCGTGGGTCGATCCATGGCGTATTGCTGGGAGGTTATCGCTGGAATCTTGGGGCACGAGTTGCCGCAAAAATTCATCGATGACTACCGGGTCCGCAGCGCCGCCGCCCTACAAACCGAGGTTCAAACAGTGGCGGGCGTCGATGCGGTGATCGCAGCTTTGGGTCGCCCTTATTGTGTAGCGTCGAGCGGTACTCACGAGAAAATGCAGCTCACCCTGGGAACCACCGGATTGCTGCCAAAGTTCCTAGGGAGAATTTATAGCGTCACGGAAGTCGCCCGCAGCAAGCCATTTCCCGATGTCTATCTATATGCGGCCAGGCAGATGGGGTTTCCTCCCGCATCGTGCGCAGTCATCGAAGACACCCCTACGGGGGTGCGCGCCGGTGTGGCCGCGGGCATGACGGTGTTTGGTTACTGCGCGCTCACTCCGGAACAACGGCTGCGCGAAGCCGGTGCCCAGCATACTTTCACGCACATGGCCGAGCTGCCCGCGTTGCTGGGCAGCGTTACCACAGGGTGATACGGTCCTGCGGCGGCACATACATCTTGTCGCCGGGCTTGACGGCAAAGGCACTATAAAAAGCCGGCATGTGCACCACCACGCCATTGGTGCGATATTTTTCGGGCGCGTGCGGATCTGCCTTCAGCTGAGCGATTAGCGCAGCCTCGCGCGTCTTATCCATCCAACTCTGCGCGTAGCCAATCAAGAACCGCTGATCGCCGGTGAGACCGTCGATCACCGGGGCCGGTTTGCCGCCGAGCGAGGCGATGTAGGCCTTATAGGCGATCTCAATTCCCGCGATGTCCGCGATATTCTCGCCGAGCGTGACCGCGCCGTTGACCTTGAAACCAGGCACCGGTTCGAAGGCGCCGTACTCCAGCACCAGCTTGTCGGTCTTGGCCTTGAACTTGGCATGGTCATCCGGCGTCCACCAATCCCGCAGGTTGCCGTCGCTGTCGAACTGACTGCCCTCATCGTCGAATCCATGGCTGAGTTCGTGACCGATCGTGGCGCCGGTGGCGCCGTAGTTGTAAGCGTCGTCGGAATTGGGATTGAAAACCGGCAGCTGCAATATCCCGGCGGGAAATACCACCTCGTTCAAGCCTGGATTGTAATAAGCATTGACGGTGGGCGCGCTCATCCCCCATTCGTCACGATCAATCGGTCCGCCCAGCTGCTTCAGTTTTCTCTCGTACTCGAATTTATGCGCGCGGCGCAGATTCCCGATCAGGTCCGTCGGCGAGATCGCCAGCGAGGAATAGTCTCTCCAGTGCTTCGGGTACCCGATCTTGACGTTGACCTTGCGCAGCTTGGCCTGCGCCTCAACCTTGGTAGCCGCGCTCATCCATGACAGCTGCTCCACGCTGGCCGAGTATGCCTTCAGCAGATTGGCCACCAGCTCATCAGCGCGCGCCTTGGAGCTGGGTGGAAAATACTTGGCCGCGTACAACTTTCCCAGCGCTTCGCCCAGCGCTCCATCGACCAGCTCGCAACCGCGCTTCCAGCGTTCCGCGTTTTTTGGTGTGCCGCGCAATACACCTTCGTTGAAGGCGAAATCCTCGTCGACGAATGCCTTGGACAGAAAGGCGGCGTCGCCCGACAACACATGAAACCGAAAGTATTCCTGCCAGACAGACACCGGCGTGGCTTTAATTAGGAGGGACAAGCCGCGCAGGTAACTCGGCTGGGCCACGACCAGCGTCGGATACGGCGCACTCAGACCCGCGCTCGACAACAGCCGCTGCCAATCGATGGCCGGCGCAAGGGCCGCGAGCTGCGCCACCGTGCGAGGGTTGTAGGTCTTCTGTGGATCACGATTGGCCTCGCGCGTCCACTGCACGCGCGCGATCGCCGTCTCGAGCGCCACGATACGCTTGGCTTTGGCGGCGGCATTCGCGTCCCCCGCCAGCGTCAGCATTCGAGCAATATGTTTTTGGTACGCAGCGCGGAAGCCAACCAGCTTCGCCTCGTTGCTCAAATAATAGTCGCGATCGGGCAATCCCAATCCGCTCTGGCTCAGCCACAGAGCATACTCGGTGGACTTCTTTGCATCCTGGGCCACAAACAGACCGACAGGCGATAATTCCCCAAGGCGATTGAATTCGCCCATGAACGGGCCGAGGTCAGCGGCGTCTTTGATGGCCGATACCGCAGAGAACTCGGGCTGCAGTGGCTCTAGTGCCAGTTTTTCGAGGCGCACCTCGTCCGTGAAGCTGGCGTACAGATCGCCCACTTTGCGGGTCTCCGCATCCTGGGCACGCTGACTGTCATCGATCAGCGCCCGCATTTGCGCCAGCGCTTGGTCGGTCATCAGAATGTCGACGCCGTAGCGCGAGCGGTCCGGCGGAATATCCACCTTGCGCAGCCAGGTGCCGTTCGCGTACGCAAAGAAATCGTCCTGCGGCCGGACCGTGCTATCCATGTCGGCCATCTGAATACCCGAAGCCACCATCGGCTCCGCCGCTGCTGCAGTTGCCACAGCCGCGCACGCCATAGCGCAAATCGCCAAAATTAGCTTCATCACGCCCCGCCCCATAAAAGGTGGACCGCAGCTTAGCGCATTTACAAGGTGCTTTGAAACGCGATCACGGCGGCGTTGTAGATGGCGTGCGCCAGCATCGGCGCAAGCAGGATTCGAGAACGCTCGTATGCGAAAGCCGCGCACACGCCGAGCCCGAAGACAGGAATCATCGCTGCCGGCGGATGCACGATGGCAAATACGGCGGCACTCGCGAGGATCGCCGGGACCGCGCCCATCGAGCGCCTCAAACCGCCGAATATAAGGCCGCGGAAGATGAACTCTTCGAACAGCGGCGCCGCGGCAATGGCTAGGATCGGAATCCAAAATCGCCCGGAAATACCAGCATTGGCCTCTCGCAGCAGATCCTGCACCAACCCCAGGCGCTGCAGCAGGTGTAGATAAAGTATTCCGCCGCCTGCCGCCACGATGCCGGCGGCCGCTCCCACGCCGATCGCTCGACCAATGTCCGCACCAAAAATCCGCGGAACATCCAGAGTTTTCGCGCGCCAGTAGATGTATCGCAGCAGGCAAAACGCGGCGCCGCCACCGATCGAGTAGGCAGTGACCAGCGCGCCACCCGACAGATGGTGCTCGGTCGACATGACGACCGCACCGATCACCCCTTGCAGTACGAAAAAGATCATCGCTGCAATGACGCCATCGGAAGTCGACACACGGGCCGGCGGCGAGGCCGCGGGATCGAGCAGATACGGCAACTCGTCGCGGGCCTTCTGCCACAAGGCCAGCCCGAGCAGACCGCTCAACGCGATGACTACCAGGCGCTGCGACCACTGGCTCGCGTAGATCGCATAGGTGTACAGACCCGCCAACATTAGGTAGAGGTATATGTAGGTGGGTCGCAGCTTCGCGGCTGCTTCCTGCGCCAATGGATCGCAGCCATAGACGCCCAGCGACACGGCGATCGCCGCGTAGATGGGAACACCCAACAACACCACGGCCGCGAGGCCCAACATTTCAATATCGAGCCGGTGCTTCAAGGAGACTGAGATGGCAAAGACGGCCAGGGGATAACCCAAGGCCAGCACCGCCCACAGCCGCGCCTTCTCAAGAAGCACGCTCTCGATCGAGCGCGGCACGGTGTACAACAGCCACAATGAGCCGCCCTCCGAGTTCAAGGTTTGAAACGCGGACATCATCAAGGTGTAGGAAGCGATGACGAAGGCAATCGTGGCAACGGCGGTGTTGCTGGCGCCCGTAAACGAGCCGTTGAAAATGCGCCCCTGGAAGAAGATCTGGCTGACGACGATGACCACCGGCAACACCAAGGTTTGCACCATGAAGGTCCGATCGCGCATCAGCAATCGAAGCTCGCGTTGTTGCACCACGCTGCCCAGCCTCAGCGGCATGCGCATTGCGGGTACGGGTATCGCGCTATTCACCGCGGCGGCGGCGATCGGCTTGCGCCGCGTCTCGCGGGAGCTCGACGCGACCACGCCATTGCGCAGTTGATGGGTCAAGATCGCGATTCCCACGCACAGCACCAGGCCGATTTCCGCGATCAATCCGGCGCAATACAGCAGTTGGGTTGCCGGCTCCTGGGCGTTGACGGCGCGAACCACGAGTCCCGGCGGCAGCCAGCTGACCCAGTCTGGGAAATTGCGCGCCCAGTCGAGCACGAACGCCATCGGCGAGAGAATGCCCAATGATATGACGACATACAGCAGGACCACACTGACGATGGATAGCGCGGCCTGCAGATTGCGCAGCTTCGCGGCGCTCAATGACATGCGCAATCCCGTATCCACCAGAGTGCGCGAAACCGCTGCCAATAGCAGCAGAGGCAACGCCGCCGCGGCACCCACCAAAACCGCGCTCCAGCGATAACCGGAAATCCATGCCAGCATGATGTTGGTCGGCAGCATGGTCAGCAATCCGATCGGCGTCGCCACCGACCGCTCGATGATGCGACTCCAGAGCAGCAACGGCATACGGATCGGAAGCGTCGCCAGCCATTCCAGGTCCCAGTCAGGCTGCGACAATTCGCGGCTCGCCAGAGCACCGAGGAACGCCACGAACAGCAACAACGTGAACTCCATCGACACCCCGCGGAGCATTGCGTCGCTGAGCGCTCCGGACGGCGCGACATTGCGCACGCGGCCAAGATGATCAAGGGCGTTGTGCAGATTGATGAAACTCTGCCGGGCGATGTTGCCGTAGATCCCAAGCATCAGCACGCCAACGAGGGCGCTGACGACCCAGCGATTGCGTCTTTTTCCCGTAGTCGCCTGCCGGCTGGCCGGCTGGCCTCTCCGGGCGGCGCGCCGGCGGTTCAATCCGGCGGTCATCATGTTGGCCACCCGCTTCATGCGCAGAGCCGTTAGCAGCCAGATTGCGCGGGTCGCTGACACGCCCGCCGCCTTCGAATCGTTCATGCGGACGCGGATTCTTCGGTAACCGCCAGAAACACCTCTTCAAGGTTGCCTCCTGCAGTCACCTTTTCTTTCAACTCCTGAGGACTACCTGTGGCGACCAGTTGGCCGTGATGGATGATGCCTATGCGGCTGCAAAGCCGCTCGGCCATGTCGAGGATGTGAGTGGATAGGAAGATGGTCGTGCCTTCGTCGGCGCTCCTGCGCAAGCGCTGCTGCACATCGCGTGAGGCCCGCGGGTCGAGTCCGTTGGTCGGCTCATCCAGGATCAAAACAGAAGGCTCGTGAATCAGCGCGCACGCCAATCCGAGTTTTTTCTTCATACCCATCGAGTAATTGACCGCGTATTCCTGCGCGACTTCCTCCAGAGCAAATTCCGCCATCAGCCGAGTGGTTCGCTGAGAGGCCTCTGTAGCGCTCAAGCCGTGCATATCGCCGATGAATTGGATGATTTCGCGGCCGCGCAGGTAGTCGTAGAAAATCGGGCTATCCGGCAGATAACCGACGTGGCGTTTGACCTCGGCGCCGTCTCGGTGGCAATCGAGCCCGGCAATTTTCACTGCGCCGGCGCTCGGCACGAGAATGCCCATCATCATGCGAATGGTCGTGGTCTTGCCGGCGCCATTGGGGCCTAAAAACCCGAACATTTCGCCACGTGGAACGGTGAGATTCAGGGGCGCGACCGCGCAGAAAGAGCCGTAAATCTTGGAGAGACCCGAGAATTCGATCATCTGCGCTCCCTGCTTGGCTGATGTCGTTACATAGCCTAACAGGACCGGCAGCCGACGCGAACGCTCTGGGTTCAGCCCTTCCAGAAGGTGATCAGAACGAACACCAGCGCAATGACGGTCAGACCGAGGTGGCCGAGCGCGGCATGAGATTCGGCCAACAAGTCATTGGCCTCTTGTTCGCGAGGTGCCCAGATTCGATGGAATGCCGCAAGAAAGAGCATGCCCCAAGAATAATAGGGCCATGCTGCAAAAGCGTGATTGATTTCACGACTTGGTCCGATTGCGCCGCTACCTGCTATGCAGGGTTCTCATCGTCGCCTTTGAACTCTTCCGGAGCCTCCGTTGCGTCGCTGGTTTCGGCAACCGGCGCCTCGTTTTCATCCGCGTTTTCATCTTCCGGCTCATCGTCATCGTCGACGGTGCCGGTGGAGGGAATCGACTGGCCGCTGGGCGGTATGGCGACCAAGTATGGAACTTCATCGATGTCGTGCATGGCAATCCCCTTTTGAGGTAAATCCCAGCCTGCGCCGTCCGCGGGGTGCGGTCTGTAAGAAAATATGTCGAATTGCACGCGACGGCTCTTACAAAGGGGTTGCCACGCCTCCATAGCGATGGCGCCGCAAACCCCGACGCAGCAAAATGCAGAATGTCTGCCTGGCTGACGCCTTCGATGATTGCGCTATTCCTCTACGGAATCGGCCAGGGGCTGGTCAAGAAGTACATCGGCGAGGTGTCGCCGGCCCGTTTTTGCCTGTACTTCGTGCTTGCCAAGGCG
>JAXDQN010000548.1:0-8569 GCA_034667865.1 Gammaproteobacteria bacterium | reverse complement strand
GGGATCTCTCGTGGCCTCCATTCGCGCTCGTATTGAGCCTTTGGGAGGCGTGGAGTTGGAAATTGCACCTCGCGAGGCGATACGTGAGCCGGTGAACTTGGATACATGATCGTTCTTGATACCAACGTGATTTCTGAGGTGCTACGACCAGTGCCTCAACCGTCCGTCCTGGATTGGCTGGCGAATCAGCCGCGCGCGTCCTTATTTACTACTACCGTCACTCGGGGCGAGATTCTCTACGGCATTCGATTGCTCTCCGATGGAAAGCGTCGGCGGGGACTGTGGGATGCCGCGAAGAATATTTTTGATGACGATTTCGCCGATCAAGTGCTGAGTTTCGACAGCGATGCTGCGGACATGTATGCGGAAATCGCTGCCTCGCGACGAGCGGCAGGTAAGCCTATCAGTCAATTCGATGCCATGATTATCGCGTTGGCTCGCTCGCGAGGAGCAAGCCTCGCCACGCGCAACGTGAAGGACTTTGAGGACTGCGGCGTTGATGTCATCAATCCATGGACGGTATAGACAGAATGCTGCGGAGTCCCCCGGTTTGATCAGCAGATACAACCGCGGTTCGGCAACCTTCCCGTTGCCTTGCCCGTGAACGGGCATTTGGTTTGGACGCCGGTCGGTGTTGTGAGCCATTGATTCTTTGCGCGCGACGTCTCACAGGGGATGGTCAATCGAGGATTGCATCGGCCAAGGTCGGATCCTCGATTGATCAACGGCCGGCAGTCCGCCACAGGGATCTTCTTGCGCCGCCGACGCCGGGTATATATAGGTTCTTTGATCGCCAAAAGTGTTGGTCGCCACAAGTGTTGGTCGCCACATGCCGCCGCAACCGATTGATTGCCGATTTCCGGCCGCTGTTCAGGAGCTCTGGACGGAGTTGTCAACGGAGGTGACTTGGATACACGGGCGCTGGATTATCTATCGACGGCTCTTTGGCACGAATAAGGAACGTGTCGATTTGCTGAATGAGTCAGCCGGTACGGTAAGTTGGATCTTGCAAGACCTGTTACTCAATGACGTGCAATTGTCGATCAGTAAGCTCGCCGATCCGGCGGACGATAGGAATAGGCGAAATCTTTCCTTGAGAAGACTTCAAACAGACTTGCGCTCCGCTGGGGAGGTCGCCCTGGCGAACAATTTAGAGCATCGTCTGACGAGGTTTGAAGTTTCGTGTTCGCAGATTCGCCACAGGCGCAATAAGTGGATCGCTCATACTGACCTCGGAACCCAGTTGGCAGCGCGTGCTGTTCCGCTGTCGGGTCCCTCACGCGCAGAGATTGAAGCTGCGCTCGCAGCGCTTCGCGAGGCATTGGATTGTGTGGAAATGCACTACACAGGTACCCGAATTGCTTACGAGCACTTCGTGATGAGATCTGATGGGGAACACTTGCTGATGGAATTAGGTCGAGCCCATCGATACCGCCGCCTCGTCGCAGATGGAACAATTCCGAAAGATGACCTGGGTCGCCCTTTCCCGAAGGGGGTCTAATCGGCAATGAAGGCTTGTCTATTTTGTCGGTAGTTTTGCTTGTGGCAGCGGGCCGCTACCATTCCGTTACACGGACGTGATTAAGCTGACATAAGCAATCAAAAGCACGGAGGACGAGCCGTGCGTGTGTTCAAGCGCGTGATTCGCTCAACACCGCTATTAGGCCACGATCAGTTTTACGCCGATCAGGGACAGCATGATGATGAGCAGTACGCGCAAGAGACGCTCGGGAATGAAGCCGCTCAAGTGGCTGCCGATGTAGATACCGGGCAGTGATCCGACGAGCAGCGACAGTAGAAGCACCCAGTTGACGCTGCCGAACATCCAGTGACCCATGCCGGCGACGAAGGTTAACGGCACCGCATGCGCCAAATCGGAAGCCACTACTCGCTGGGCGGCTAACTTGGGGTACAGAAACAATAGGGCGGTGACGCCGAGGGCTCCGGCGCCCACGGATGAGAGCGACACGAGCACGCCGAGTATGACGCCGGTGGCGATGGTCAAGGCGGGATGTCGGGGACGTAACGGCTCGCTTGCGAGTTGCCGTTGAGATGGGAGTTGTTCCAATCGATTAACGCGCAGGCGCAACGCAAGTGCGATCGCGGTCAGAATCAATGCGACGCCGAGTATCGTGGTGATCTGGGTGGAACTACCCAAACCGCCGGTGACGGCGTGCAGACTGAATAGGGTGATAACGGCCGCCGGCAAGCTACCTAAGGCGAGCAACAACGTGATGCGCCATTCCACCCGGCGCTTGGAAGCATGCACATAAGTGCCGCCGGTTTTGCTGATGGCGGCGTGGAGCAAGTCGGTGCCGACGGCGGTTGCCGGGTGAATACCAAATATCAGTACGAGCAGCGGTGTCATCAGTGAGCCGCCGCCGACGCCGGTGAGGCCGACGATGGTTCCGACGCTGAATCCGGCAATGACTTGAGCTCCGTCTATCACGGCGCACACTATAAGGGTGCTGGCGTGAATCTCCTCGAGGATTGCTAGTACGAAAGTGCATCACGTTAGATTCGTATAGTTGTTTGCTTTGCAAGCTGGCGCACCTACAGTGCCCATCGCACTAGAAATCTTGCAAGGCCAGCGCTTCCCCATGTCGATCCCCATTCTCTACGCGCTTTGCGGCGTTATCGTCGGCGCTCTAGTGGGGTTAACCGGCGTGGGTGGCGGGTCGCTGATGACTCCATTACTGGTGCTTGTCTTTGGTCAGCCGCCGGCGGTCGCCGTGGGTACTGACCTACTGTTCTCTGCCAGCACAAAACTGGTCGCCACGGCTTCGTTCGGCTTCAGCCGAAAAGTAGACTGGCGCATCGTGGCGCGGCTCGCGCTGGGTAGCGTGCCTGCCGCGGGTGCGGTGTTTCTATGGTTGTGGTTCGACCACCGGGCGCCGGACTTGGTCGATCAACTGATCTCGCGGTGCCTGGCCATCATTTTGGCGGTCGCCGCGATGGCGTTGGTGCTGCACGATTATTTGCGGCGCTGGGGGTTGAGATTCACGGCCACCTGGTTTGTTGGCGCAGAACGGCACAAAGTGCTGTTGACGATTGTTGCCGGTTGCATGCTCGGCATCGGCGTCACCATGACGTCGGTGGGTGCCGGCGCACTTGGTGTCGCGGCGCTGGTGGCTCTTTACCCGCTGCGATTGCCCTCGGATCGTCTGGTGGCAACCGATATTGCGCATGCGCTGCCCATCACTGCTATTGCGGCTGCGGGGCACGCCGTCCTTGGCCATGTTGATCTGCGGGCGCTGGCTTGCTTGCTGGTGGGATCCATTCCCGGGGTGTTGCTGGCGTCGCGGGCGACCATCCGTATTCCGCCGCAACTCACGCGAACTTTCATTGCCGCCATGTTGGCCTTGGTGAGCGCGCGCTTGTTCACCGTCTGATGCGGTTGCCTGTGGTAGTCGCTGCCTCTGATGGCGGCTAACCTTCGTGCAGCCCGCATTCTCGCTTCAGGCCGAAGAAGCGTAGGTCTTCCATGCTGTCCACTTCTGCCATTGAGCGCGTCGTGTGCCAGTCGCCGATGGACAAGTACCCCTTTTCCCACAACGGATGATAGGGGAGCGAGTGCTTTTTCAAGTAACCGCCGACGTCGCGATCGCTCCAATCGAATAGTGGGTGCACTTTGTAGCGGCCACGTTTGTATTCGATCGGTGCTATTTGCGCTCGAGATTCAGCCTGTGATCGGCGCAGACCCGCGAACCAGGTTTCCGCTCCGAGTTCCTTCAATGCGCGATCCAACGGTTCCTGCTTGTTGATGCGATTGTACTGTTCGATGCCGGCCAGTCCCTGATCCCACAATTTACCGAAGCGCGATTCCTGCCACGCGGGGGACTCATCTGAGCGCACTACCTTCAAATTCAGGTCTAGGCGCTGTGTCAGATCGTCGATGAATCGATAGGTCTCGGGAAACAGATAGCCGGTGTCGATGAGCACCACCGGTATCCTCGGCACCACGGAGTTAACCAGATGCAACATTACGGCGGCCTGCGCACCAAAACTCGAAGTCAGCACATGCGCGCCGGGCAACAGCTCCATCGCCTGCTCGACCCGTCTCTCGGGTGAAAAGCGGGCGAAGGCCTCATTGATTTTTTGCAGCGCTCCCTGGTCGGCCGCTTTACCGCTTTCAGTGAGCCACCGCGTGACTGCCGATCTTATGAACATCTTAGGATCATATCCTCGAGCGCGAGACGTCCTTAGGCTCAAGTATCATGAACATATAACCCGAGCTCAAAATTTGTAGCGGACACCTACCGTGGGGTTGATGTTAGTGACATGTAGATAGCCGTTCGCGACTCCGTCGTGAACGCCGCTATACATGGCTCCCGCGTAGGCGTCGAAACGCGGACTGAAGCGATAATCCGCGTCGATCGAATAGGCGTCCAGGCTGCCGCTGCAGGCGCTATTCACCGCGCTTTTGCAACCTACCAGCGCGCCACCGGCGAAGGCGTTTTGACTATAACCATAATAGGCCGCTGTCAGGTCCAACTCTCGGCTAATGCTGTAGCGAACACCGGTCCAGTACAGCCGTATCAACTTGGAGGTGGAGAAGGCGTTATTGTTAACGAAGGCCAACACATAGTCGCCGATGTCTTCGAACCCGGCCTTCAGCGGGGTGTGGGGATTGGTGTACTTAAGATATTCAAAGCCACCAAAGAGCTTGAATTGCTGGATTTTGTACAAAGCCATCAGTGCATATGCCGTGTTGTCGGAGATGCTCGCCGCGACGGACTTGGAGGCTGAATATCCGAGTGCCGGCAGTTGAGTCACTTGCGCCGCGGTCAATGACGTCGCCGTGATGGCGCTATTCTCCTTCGAGTAATAGGCATCGACGGACGCGCCGGCGAAGTCGCCGCCTAAGTCGGCCTGAAACACCGTATTGGCCGATCCATTGCCGCCGCTGAGTTTGTACAGCGCGGCTGCATGGACCCAGTCCTCGAATCGATACACATACTTCACGGTCGAATCCAGTCTGTTGTCTTCCTGAGTTCCGCCGCCGGAATAGGTGTTGGATGCTCCCAGCAAACCGAAGGCGGTGGCGTTGTAGTTGGGGTCGTACTTGATGGTCCCGTCGAGCAGTAGCGCCGTCTGGCGACCCAGCGTCAAGGTGCCAAAGCGCGCGGATTTCACGCCGACCCATGCCGTTTGAAAGGCCTGGCCCGCCGAACTGCCATCGACCCCTACCGACTGGAGGCTAAGCGATTTTCCATTGTTCGCGGTCAACGACTTGAGCGAATCGGCAATCTCGCCGGACTGCGGATTAAAGAAAGTCTCGATCTGGAAAATCGCCGACCAGTCTTTACTCAATGGCTCGTCGCCGGCTAACCCTAAGCGCGACTGACCCATGTTGCTGGGCGTGAGGCCCACCACCGAGTCCTGGCTGTTTTGCCGCACGATATTGCCGCTGGCGGAGGGACGATAGGGCGTGAAAGGTGCGCTATGGGTGTCGTACTGCACGCCGATATCTACGACGCCGTACAGGGTGATGCCCTTCCAGGTCAGACTGTCGTCCCCGGTGATCCCGGGGCCGGTCTTCTGCTGCGCTTGTGCCAGCTGCGAGCAAACTAGGGAACACGCCACCAGCGCGCTCGCCCACATTGTCGACGGCAGTTTTTGCCGCTGCACAAGACTTAGCACGTCGTCGTTCATCAGTTTTCCAAATAAACGCCCGTCGATTACGGATAGGGCACGCTAACGAACGCCATCGAAGCGCTCCACTACCGTTATGACATTTGGATATACATCGATGCTTGATGCTTCCGCGCTATAAGCAAATGATCGGTTGGTAGTTCCGCGCCCTAGGGTGCTCGACTAGGCTGCACCGCTGCAATGCAGCCGCCTACGCTTCACGCTTCCATTTCATCGAGCATCGCTCCGCTGACACACTTGCAGCGGCTGGAAGGCGAGGGCATCCATATACTTCGGGAGGTTGCCGCGGAGGCGGATGGCATCGTTCTTCTGTACAGCGCCGGCAAGGACTCCGACGTGCTGCTGCACCTTGCACGTAAGGCATTTTTTCCCTCGCCGCCACCTTTCCCCCTGCTGCATGTGGACACCACCTGGAAGTTCGGCGCCATGTACGGGCATCGGGACCGTGTCGCCAAAGACAGCGGCATGCAGCTGCTGGTGCATCACAATCCCGACGCTTTAGCTAAGGGCATAAACCCCTTCGATCACGGCTCGCTGCATACCGATTTGTGGAAAACTACCGGCCTCAAACAGGCGCTCGACACTCACGGTTTCAAGGTTGCTTTTGGCGGTGCCCGGCGCGACGAAGAAAAGAGCCGAGCGAAGGAGCGCATTTTCAGTTTCCGCACCGCGCATCATCACTGGGATCCGAAGAATCAGCGACCTGAGCTCTGGCATCTGTACAACACCCGCAAAGCGCCAGAGGAAAGCATCCGCGTGTTTCCGATTTCGAATTGGTCGGAACTGGATATCTGGCAGTACATCCAGCAGGAGAACATTCCTATCGCGCCACTGTACTACGCCGCTGTGCGTCCCACGGTGCTTCGCGATGGCCTCATCCTGATGGTCGATGACGAGCGCTTTCGGCTGCGTAAACGCGAGCCCATCGTGCATCGGTCGATTCGCTTTCGCACCCTGGGCTGCTATCCATTGACCGGCGCAGTCGAAAGCACCGCAGCCACACTGCCTACTATTATTCAGGAGATGCTGCTGACCACGACGTCAGAGCGCAGCGGACGCGCCATCGATACCGACCAGGCCGCCAGCATGGAGAAGAAGAAACAAGAGGGCTATTTTTAATGTCCCACGCCTTTAAGGCTGTCGAGCTCATCGGTAACGACATTGAGGCTTACTTGCACGAGCACCGGCACAAGACGCTGCTGCGCTTCATCACCTGTGGGTCGGTGGACGACGGAAAGTCCAGCCTCATCGGGCGGCTGTTATTCGATACACAGTCCATCTTTGATGACCAACTCGAGTCGCTTAAGGCCGACAGTCGCCGTGTTGGCACGCAGGGCCTGAACATCGATTTTGCCCTGCTGCTTGACGGGCTAGCCGCAGAGCGCGAGCAAGGCATCACCATCGACGTGGCGTATCGCTTCTTCGCCACTCCACGGCGCAAATTCATCGTCGCTGATGCCCCAGGGCATGAGCAATACACTCGCAATATGATCACCGGTGCCTCCACCGCAGAGCTGGCGGTCATTCTCATCGACGCGCGTAAGGGCGTGCAGGTCCAGACCCGCCGGCACAGCTACTTGGTGCATCTATTGGGGATCAAGCATGTGGTACTCGCCATAAATAAGATGGATCTTCTTGGCTATGATCGGAGCGTGTTTGATACGATTGCTGCCGACTATCGAGCCTTTGCCGCCAGTATCGGCATCGATCACGTAGTCGCCATCCCAATCTCGGCACTGCGCGGCGATAACATAGCCACGTCCTTAGGGAATACACCCTGGTATGCTGGTCCCACATTGCTCGAGCATTTGGACACAGTCGACCTCTCGACGACCGCGGCTCCCGCGCGCCCGTTCCGTATGGCCGTGCAGCTGGTGAGTCGCCCCAATCCGGAGTTCCGCGGTTTCGCGGGACTGATCACCAGCGGCAGCATCCGTCCGGGTGATAGCGTGCGCAATGCGCAAACCGGCAGACTCACCACCGTGTCGCGCATCGTCACTCAAGACGGTGACTTAGCTCACGCGATGGCCGGCCAATCAGTCATCCTATGTCTCGCGGATGAAATTGACTGCTCCCGCGGCGATGTTCTCGCCGCCGCCGCCAACCCGCCGGAAGTCGCCGATCAGTTTGAGGCTAGCCTGGTGTGGATGGCTGACACGCCGCTCCTGCCCGGGCGCGAATACTGGCTCAAGTTGGCCACGCAGACGGTCACTGCCACCGTTCAGCCGCTGAAATACCGCGTCGATGTGAATTCTCAACAACATTTGCCCGGCCACACGCTCGAGCTCAATCACATCGGCGTCGGCGTCATCAATACCCACAAGCCCATTGTGTTCGAGCCTTACGTCGTCGATCGCGCCTTGGGCGGATTCATACTTATCGACAAGGCTACGCATGCCACGCTGGCCGCCGGCATGCTGCATTTTGCGTTGCGCCGGAGCCAGAATGTGCATCGTCAAGCCGTCGATGTCACCCGCGAGCACCACGCTGCGATCAAGCATCAGAAGGCCGCGGTTATCTGGTTGACTGGCATTTCGGGGGCGGGCAAGTCCACCATTGCGAACTGCATTGAGATGAAGCTCGCCCACTTGAGTCGCCACACTTTTCTTCTGGATGGCGACAATGTCCGTCAAGGGTTAAATAAGGACCTAGGCTTTACCGATGTTGACCGCATCGAAAACATCCGTCGCATTGGCGAAGTAGCCAGACTGATGACCGACGCCGGACTGATTGTGATTACCGCCTTCATTTCCCCGTTTCGTGCCGAGCGGCAAATGGTGCGGGACATGATAGCGCCGAAGGAGTTCATCGAAGTGCACATCGATACGCCGCTCAGTACCGCCGAGCAGCGCGACGTCAAAGGGCTGTACAAGAAGGCGCGTGCGGGGCAACTGAAGAACTTCACCGGAATAGA